>NBLH01000291.1 GCA_002084525.1 Bacteroidetes bacterium 4572_117
TCCTCATCCTTTTCGTTTTAATAATTAGCTTCAATTTTTCTACAGCCCAGCAACTCACATACAAATTAAGGGTTTCTGATTTAAAACAACGGCCAATCAGCGGGCTTAATATCCTTGTAAAAGAAATAGCCACCAAAGAAAAACTTAAATTTGTTACCGATGCCAATGGTGAAGTGCTGATAGAGCTAAATACCGGCAAACGCTGGGTTTTGAATGTTGGTGAAATGTATAACTACAAAGTGTTGGTAGTACCTGAAAATGGTGGTAGGCGATCGAGGCAATTAATGACTTATAACTTAAAAAGCTGGAAAAGGAAAAATCTCCCGATGCCCGATCGGAGCAAAATTGAATTTAGATATGTAAAACAAAAAGTATATAACTCAACCCGGCCCACAAAAACAGAATCTGTAGTTCAGCTAAATATAAAAAGGGCAAACAAAAAACCGCTTACTAATTGCCCTGTAAACCTTACATGCCTTAAAACAAAAACTATTTACACAGGAAAAACAGACAACCAAGGAATTGTACGTTACCTTGTTCCAATAAAGCACGATTATGAAATTGATATTGACGGTATAGAGGGTTACAAACATATAGAGTTTCTATTGAAAAAACCTGCCAGGGAACGATATGGTTTTACATACGAACCAACAAATATTAAAGAAATTGTTACCAACGACACAATTACGCAAAAAATACCAGAAAATCAAACGGGGACATCTGCCCGGATTTCATATAAAATTGTTGTTAGAAGCACTGGTGGCGAAATGTTGGAAAATGAAAACGTTTACCTTGACCTTATAAAATCAAAAAAAGTATATAAATCAAAAACCAATAATGAGGGCGAAGCTGTTTTTCTTATCCCAAAAGGTAAAAAATATTTGATTAATCTTGATTATCAGAAAGATATAAATGTAATTAATTTATCAAACACATCAGGCATTGGCGATGGTACTATGTGGATAACATATAAACCTGACCCTAAACTTGAAAACCCAGAACAATATATACCTACGGTTGAAACATTATTGATTGACGAATTTAATAATTTCCTGACAAAACAATTCCCGCAACCGGAAAAGGGGCAACCCCTACGTATGATTGTAGAATGGGGGAACAATTTAATTAATGGAAAGTCAAAAGAAGCGGTATTAAATATTGGGTTTACTGCCGATAACGATGAATCTAACAAATATGGGCCGCCAATAAATGTTTCGTTTGTGATGGACAAAAGCGGCTCAATGGCAGGACATGATAGGATTGAAGAGTTGAAGAAATCTCTTTCTAATTTTGTTTCGTCGTTAAGGGACAATGATATTGCCTCATTGGTTGTTTTTGACGGTGAACCTGAACTGCTGGTTGAAGCAAGGGAAATTGGTGAAAAAAAGGACGGGTTTATAAATTTAATTGCAAGTGTAGCGGCAAGTGGCTACACAAATATTTATAAAGGAATGGTTTTGGGTTACGATGAAGTGCTTAAAAATATGCAAACAAAAGGGACAAACCGTTTAATTTTGTTAACCGATGGCTATGGCGAAACCGAGGTAAGTGTAATTGTTAACAAGTCGAAAGAGTACAACGCAAAGGGGATTGAACTTTCAGCAATTGGTGTGGGAGAAAATTACAACCAGCCATTATTAAAACAACTTGCTACCCATGGTGGAGGCTTGTTCCAACATATCGGGAATGCTTATAGTTTGCAGGAAAGTTTCAAAAAAGAATTATCTGGTTTGTTGTATCCGGTGGCGCGCGATGTTAGTGTAGAGATTATTTACAACAGCAAAATAGTTTTTAAACATTTATATGGTTTCCCATTCAGCAAAACAAAACAGAATACTGTTATAATGAAGCTCGACAATGTATATCCGGGTATCAATAAATTGGCTTTGGTTAAATTCGATTTGAACCGGCCTAACAAAAGTATTGAAAAACAGCCTGTAATTATCCGCATGAAATATTTTAATTATAAAAGCAAGAAAGCTGAAATTATTGAAGAAAAAGCCTATTTGAAATGGGAAGAATCTACGGGGCAGCTTGAAATGGTTTTAGAAAGCGAACAAAAAAAACTATATGCTATTGCAATTATGAACCAATCGTTAAAAGTAATGGCTGATGCTTTTACACAAAATGATTTTGCTAAGGCAGAAATTGCGGTTAAAAGGGCTATCGAACAAATTGAAGAACTTTATCCGGATGCTAAACAAGATGATGTAGAAAAACTATTTCGCAGGTTAAAAGAATATTCAAATATTTTAAGGCAATATAAATTGAATAAATTTAGAAAATAGTACTTTACTAAGTTATAATTAGTTAATAATAAGATTGCTTCCCGAAGAAAAATCGGGACAGGCATTTCAGAGCTTATTCCAAGTTCGTAAAGTAGAATTATATGTGATAATTTATTGCCTTGGTTGTTTCATTTTAACAATTACCGATTCGCTTGGCCAACTTTCGGTATTTTGACTGTTAACAGCAGTAATTACAAATGTGTATTTTTTACGGAATAAACCCTTGCCTTTCCGGCTAAGCATAAAATACGGTTTTTTTGTTTCTGCAAATAAGTGCTTTTCAGATAAATGGCCTGCATATTTACCTTTGAACCTATAAACTTTGTAATAACTATTGGTGTCGGCAATAAATTTTTTCTGGCTTTCGTGCATTTCCCAAGTTAATAACACCTCTTTACGCACTTTGGTTGCCGAAATATTCATTGGAGTCCTTGGCTGTGGCAACCGCCGTGATTTTATGAGTGCTATGGCAGAAGTGTCAACATGCTCTGTTACAGCAACAATTGTTGTTATATCCTCTGGTTTCCAGTGCATTTTTGGGGGCTCGGCATAAGCAAGAAACAAATCGTTCCGCAAAGTATCGTTAATGCCGTTTAGGTTTTTAAGCATTGCTTTCGACGAATAAAAAACACTGCCTTTCACTTCGGGGTACGAGCGGTTCAAACGTATTTGGTTCGGTATTTCAGATGGGTTCCTCCACTTACGGGTAGTGTTGATTCTATGTGCGGCTTGTCCAATATATAAATGCCTACCATAAGTATGCCTGCTCCACCAATCTACAAGTTCGTGATAATCAGCTATCTTATAACCTATATTCCAATAAATTTGAGGTGCAACGTAATCAATCCAACCTTCGCGTAGCCATTTTACCACATCGGCATACAGGGCATCGTAACTTGAAAGCCCCCTAGTTTTTGACCCGTCAGGGTCCCTAATCAGCTTTTGACAAATAACCCTGATTATAAGACAAATAAGTCCTATGGTCAGGAAAATCTTTGCCCTTTTGTATCATTGGGTAAAAATAATCGTCAAAATGTACCCCGTCAATGTCATAGTTATGGACTATTTCCATAATTACTTTAATTATGTGGGCACGTGCAGCAGGTATACCGGGGTTTAAATACTTTTTCACGATATCGCCGCCAAAAGTAACAAACCATTCCGGGTGTTCCTTGGTAATGTGGTTTGCAACAGGTTTCACCCTTGCAATATTCGACACATATCTAAAAGGGTTTATCCATGCATGGAATTCAATATCCCTTTTATGGCATTCATCTATCATAAATTGCAAAGGATCGTAATATGGGTTTGGTGCCCGGCCTTGTTTGCCGGTTAGCCAATGCGACCAAGGTTCAAATTTTGAAGGCCAAAAAACCTCGCCCGATGGTTTTACCTGTACAAATATTGCATTGATCCCATAACTTTGGTGTGCATCTAATAATTTTGTGAATTCCCTTTTTTGCTGTTCGCTTGTCAGTTTTGCCGAACTTGGCCAGTCAATATTAAAAGCGGTAGTTACCCAAACAGCCCGAAACTCTTCATCAGGGATTATCTGGGCATTCAATCCTATTGAAATTGAAAGTAAAATTAATAAAAATGCTGTTTTAATATCTGATTTTCTCACACAAAAAGGAATTAAGTACAAAAATTTTCCCAATATAGGGATTATATATTGATATAAGTGGTATTACTGCAAACTTAACAGGTAATTAATTATAATATATTTGTTTATTTGTTTATCCTCTTACACAGCTTAATTATGCTAGTTCAATAGTTCGGTACATTTTTGAAATGGGCTGATTATCAGCAGATTAGGACATCATCAGGTGATTATATATATTGCTCATTATTAGTCCGTTACCTTTTTATTCGTGCATTCGCGGCAAAAATATAACGAAGTATTAGCTAGTTATAAACAGATAAACAAATCAACAAATAATCATTACAAATTTATATGAAAATTACTTTATGGTTAATCACCCACTAAAATGATAGTAGAACCATATAAACAATTTGAAAACCTACTTTTTTAAAGCATCATAAAAAACCTTATGAATTGAAGGCCTAATGTTATACTTATAAATTTTACGGTTATCTCTTGTTGGGTATACCCTGTTCGACATAAAAACAAATAATAAGCCATTGTCGGGGTCGGCCCACAAGAACTTTTGTTTTTGTCTTTTAAAAATGGCTTGTCGAAAGCTAAACCCCGGCGGTTATTGTTTTTAGGATACTGACATTTAGTAAATTCTAGCATAGTAGCTTTGCTAATATATTGTACCCCTCCATATTGTCCCATTTGTAAATACATTTGCATTATCTTAGCCAAGTCGCCCGCAGTACCAAAAAGCCCTGCATTTGATGAGAAGCCACCCATCATTGCAGCACCTTCATCATGAACGTTTCCATGTATTTGGGTCATCCTAAAAAAAGTGTCTTTTTCTGTTGGGATAATCATATTTTTAGGGAAGTATCTACTTGGGTTATAGGTTATTGTATATGCACCAAGCGATTCGTAAAAATTCTTTTTCGAATAACTTTCATATCCCTTATTAGTTATATTATTAATGATTTCAGGGTACAAGTAAAAAGATAAACCGGAATATTTATACTTCTTTTCGCCCATTTTGGTTTTCCGGATAGATTTGTATATTTTCCGTTTGTAATTTTTATACAGGAATAAATCAGATGTAATTTTTATCGGATATTTAGCTGAGGAATCCGGTTTAAAAGTATGCCATTTAAATTTCCCGTTTTTCTTTTTTGTGTTTTTCCAGAATGCCACCCATGCCTCCATACCAGATTGATGTGCCAATACTTCGCGTACTGTCATTTCTTTTTTGTTTGAACGCTTAAAATCAGGCCAATATGTTGCAAAAGGTACATCTAACTGAAATTTGCCTTCGTCGTGTAATTTCATTAAAGATGGCAAAGCACCTGTAATTTTTGTTACCGATGCAAAATCGTAAATATTTGTTTTTCTTACAGGTCTTTTTTTATCGTAAGTATGGTACCCATAGGTTTTATGGAAAAAAACTTTGCCATTTTTTGCCGCAAAAACCTGAACACCAGGAAAAGCACCTAATTTTATGGATTTATTGGCGATTGAGTCAATTTTACTATTGATGAATTCTGAATCCATCCCTAGTTCTTCAGGCAAAGTATATTTAAAACGGATGCCACCTGCTGTTTTAATCCCATCGCCTTCTTTAAAATGCTTATTAACTGTAACCGGAAGTGTGCCTTTCGCACCAATTCCTCCAAATATTAGTTGTGCACTTAAATCCTGTGCATTGTCACTTTCCTGATAGGCAACAATCAACCCCCTGGACAACTGCACTTTATCTAATTCTTTTAAAGAGTATGCATTACCAAAAACAACAACTACAGCATTTTTATGTTCACTTATAAAATTGAGCATATCAGCCATTTGTTTGGTAAACCCAAAACTTTTTCGTGGTGTCAGGTCAATGTCATGTACCGAGCAAATAATCATATCATAATTATCGAGGCTTTTTTTTATGCTATTAAAAGATGAATTTGATACGGTTTTTTGCATATAAAAATGGTCAACTTTGGTGTAATCTGCAAGCCTTTGTTGAAATACCGAGAGAGTATCTACACCAATAGATAAACTGGCAATTTTTGTATTTAGCAGGTCTTTTATTGGTAAAATATCATTTTTATTTCTCAAAACAGTTAGCGATGCCTGAATAAGGTTTCTGTTTAGTAACTTAGCCTTGGGTTTATTTAGGTCTGATATTAAATTTTTTGTTTTTATTGGCTGTAAATTGTTTAAACCTGCCCATTCTTTTGCTTTTAATTGTTTATAGCACCGCGCATCTATTTCTTTTTGCGATATCAAACCATTTTTAACGGCTTTTTTTATTTCTTGAATAGCTATCGGTATATTTTTACTAAAAATTAGCCCGTCATTTCCCGCAATCAATGCTTTTACATCTACTTCGCCTGGTTTAAAATACTTTGTAACAGCATTCATGCTCAAAGCATCGGTAAAAGTCAAACCTTTAAAGCCAAGTTTATTCTTTAAAAGCCCTGTTACAATAGGTTTTGATAATGTTGAAGCCAAATTAGGTGTTGAATCTATGGATGGGATATTCAAATGTGCTACCATAACGCTTGCAACCCCTGCGTTTATAAGTGTTTTAAACGGATATAGCTCTATGCTGTCTAGCCGTT
>NBLH01000292.1 GCA_002084525.1 Bacteroidetes bacterium 4572_117
TAATCATTGCCTTTTCCTGTTTTAGGATTATTATGAAGCCCGCTTGAATTATTTTTTGTGGCCTCTATTGGCAAGTCAGCTATAAATATATTGTTGTATTTTTCACATTTCGTTTGTTCTGATAAAGGCAATAAATCAAAAGGGAATTTCAAGAAATTTTTTGTCCTTGTTATGGCAACATAAAGCATATTAACTTCTTCGGCCAATGCTTTAAGGTCAAATTTTGCCTCTTTATCGTCAACTAGTTTTTTTATTTTCTCTTCAGAAGTAAAGTCATTCAAAATATTCACATGATCATATTCCATACCCTTGCTTTTATGCACAGTTGAAAAAATCATATCTGCTTTCTGCTTTTCATTATCGTTTACATGGTTTATTTTCAGTTGTTTAATTAAATAAGGTAGTTCATTTTTATATTTTTTCACAACCTGGATAATCATTTTCAGTTGGGCATCGTCGGTTTTATCCGCATACTCTTCAAGTTGTTCAAAATCTTTCATCGATTTTATCAGCTTATCCCTAATAAGCTTATGGCGTCCATTATATAAGTTCAAAACATCGTAAATTGAACCACCGTCTGAAGCATAAGTATATGAACTGATGTTCCCTTCAAAATATACCTTATTTATTTTACTGTCCTCAATTAGTAATTCAATTGCTTTTAAAAGCAATGTAACATTGGTCCGTGCAATTATTACTTTAGATTTTAATTTGTTGTTTTCTCCTAAACCTTTTATTACAACAGGTTTAACATCAGTAAAGTGTTCTTTTGTTTTAAGTATTTTAATTGCTAATTCGGCAATTTCAGAATTAAACCGGAAACTTTTTGTCAGGTAATAATCTGTGAAATCTACTTTATCTAATGAGTTAATAGCAAACCTCCACCCATAAATTTGTTGATGTATATCACCTACAATTACTTTGGTGCTATTTTGCTTTAAAAAAACATCAAGCATGGTTGGCGAGGCATCTTGCCCCTCGTCAAACAATATAAAATCGAAATTAAGCACAGGCTTTGATAATTGAAACTTTTTTAGATAAAAATCATGGATAATTTCAATTTCTGCTTTATCCATTTTTGCCAAAAACAAGCGGGTAAGTTTCTCAATATCATCGTAATACTTCTGCACAAAACTTTTTGCTTTTGGCTCTTGAACTAAATGCAAATAGTCTAATTCCTTAACTTGTTTAGCCGTACTATTACAAAAATAGCTTACAAATTTATTTACGTGGTTAGCTAAAACAAAATCGCTTAATTTTTCGCCAAATGGTTTTATTTTAAGGATATTTTTAGTTTGAAAACTGGTGTAACCCTGACAAAGTTTATATCGACTATTTTTTATTATATAGGAATAAGCCAAGGAGTGAGCTGTTTCCACACGAACATTTTTTAAACCGGCTTCATGGTGCGTTAATTTTTATATTTCCACTACTTTCTAATATTTTTATTTGCTCGTCAGTTAATTGCATGGGTATCTATTCAAACATTTTAGATAAACAGCAATATATTAACTTTTTGGCAAGAGTAAAAGTTTTTTGTATTTTTAATTATGTTCTAGAGCTTATGCAAAATAACAAACCTTGGATATTGCCAATTATAAAAAGACGAATAAAGCTATGTGCTCGTTAAGAAATAATCTTTACATTTAAACTTTATTCCTGAACAAGCACTGTGGTAACATACACCAATTTCCTATACCCTCAACACTTTTTTGCTCCAACCTTTTATCGATTTTAGATGTTGAATATATTCCACTCCTCTGCGAATAAAATCTACCAGTAAAATAAAATACATTATAGCCGTCATAAGCCATATAATTGTCAAATTAAACCAGTAAGTATCTATCTCAATCCCGGCAATTTTTTTGACGGGGGCATAAAAATGTGCCCTCCCGTAATTAGATTCCGGTATCTGATATATTGGGTCTTTTAACTGGATAATTTCATTATCGACCACGGTAATTTTATTAAAATCGTACCTGCTTAAAGCATAATTCGCAACACTTTGGTTATGGTTGTCTTCTTTAAACTTCAAAAATGCTTTTTCACCACCTAATGTTTTAACCAAATTTTTATAAATAGTTTCTTTTTCTTTCTTGTATTTTTTTTGTTTTCCAATAAATTTATTTTTTACAACTTCTATTTCATTATTGAAAGAGGTTTTATACTCTTCTGTATTATAATCCTTTGCAAGATTGTTTGCAAGTTCTATAAAACCACTACCTAAAGAGGTTTTAGAAAACTTTATCAGTTCATTTTCTAACAACTTAATAAGTTTGGTTTTATCAGCTTGATTGTTTTGTGCTGTTGTTAGTTTTGAAAATGAACTTTGTATTTTTTGGATGTACAAGGAAATTATATAGTTAGTATGGCTTAGTTTACGCTCAACTTCAAAAAAATCCTTCTGAAAAGGGTTGTTTTTAAACTGTTCAACCATCAAAGCTTCATAGGCCCAGCGCGATGTCATTAAATCGCCATAAACAGGTGTGTATTTTTCTGATACAATATCCTTATGCATTGTTTTATAGTCGACCACTGCTCCGTTTAAAAGCAACTGTGGCACCAGTACAAATGGTATGGCAATATATGCGGCAACAACAGAATTTAAGGCCGACGAAATATTTAAGCCAATTAAATTTGCACAAACTGCGGTACTGAAAATTATTAACCAATAACTAAACCCAAGCCCGTTAATCCCAAGAAAAGTATTTCCGACCAAAACAAATAATAATGCCTGTATTGCCGAAATTACCATAAGAAGGCTTACTTTAGAATTAACATAACTCAACCTGCTTAAGTTGAGGAACGATTCCCGCTTGATTATTTTTTTATCGCGCAATATTTCCTCAGCGCTAATTATTAGCCCTAAAAATAAAGCCACAATTATACTCATAAGTATGTATACCGGTAAATTTTCGTTATTTGCAAAAATATACCTGACTTGGCAGCTCCGTTTTTTGAACAGGCTTATATTTATGATGGGCTTTAACTTCTGTTTTGTATAATTCTTCCCATTCTTCAGGTGGCCTTTTTCTGTTAACGCTAAGTGTCCCAAACTCATTAACTAATTTTGACTCAACTATGCGCAATATTTGCTCCGAATTAATATTTCCACATGTAACACACTCATTATCGTCAGGGTTAATATAATTTGCTTGTTCACGGAAATAAGAAATCGCATCAAGGGGGTTTCCTGAATAAATAAACCTCCCACCTTGGTCAAGCACAATTATTTTATCAAAAAGTTTATATATGTCAGAAGAGGGTTGATGGATGGTTAATATAACAAGTTTTTCTTTGAAAGTTTGCCTTTTCAATAGATTTATTGTGTGTTCAGAATCCATTGATGAAAGCCCTGATGTTGGTTCATCAACAAATAAAAGAGAAGGCTCCCTCATTAATTCTAATGCAATATTTAGCCTTTTGCGTTGCCCGCCACTTAAAATTTTATTTAATGGATCGCCAACTTTTAAGTCTTTTGCTTCTTTTAAGTTAAAATTGCTAATTGCCTTATCAACTATTTCATTAATTTGTTCTTCATCACTTGTACTAAAGCATAATTTAGCATTATAATAAAGATTTTGATAGACAGTTAGTTCCTCAAACAAAAGATCTTCTTGGGGTACATAACCAATAATTCCATTTAAATTATGCTCGTTTTTATGGATATCGTAACCATTTATTAAAATTTCGCCGGTTTTTTGGGCAAGGTTGCCATTTAAAACATTTAGCATAGTCGACTTTCCAGACCCGCTACCACCCAGGATACCAATCAGTTGTCCTGATTCTGCCTCAAAATCAAAATTTTTCAGGCCTTTTGTGCTATTTTTAAACCTGTATGAAACATTATTTGCCCTAAATTCAATACGTGCTATGTTTTTTTTATCGATAAAAGCACTTGTAATGTTGTTATAATAAATACGCTCAATAATTCTACCCCTAAGCACTGCACCAACAGCCCAAACATACACCACGTTAGGCTTAATGTTTCGCCCATTTAAGAATAAATTGCCTTCCCCGAAATATTTTATCAAATAAGTGTCAGATTTTTTTAGCTGTAAAACATAAACTTTACCGCTCATCCTTTTACTATAAATATGCATGGCCAAGGGATGCGAAAAGTCTTTTTCACCATTTATTGCCAAAACTTTTTCTGTAAGGTCTACAAATTCGTTTTCGCTGATAATAAGATTTTTGCTTTGTTCAAAATCGTCTTTATCAATATTAAAATTATTAGCAATGTCTCTTACAAGTTCAACCTCTTCACTGCTATCATAATCGCTGTCGGTAATAAATTCAAGCAACTGTATTGTAAGCCAAAATTTTTGTTTTTGTTCAAATTCCCTATTTATCCTGGAACAAATCCCCTCTATCCGTATATGGTAAGCAGAAGCATCCAGTTTTTTATCCTTTGGCAAATTATTATGATATTCTTGTAAATGATTATTAAAACTATTAGCCCATTTTTCTGACTGCGATTTGCCATAATTTCGATAAAAATATTTTTTAACTACCTTGGTTGCTATTTCATGATTTTTGAAATGTTTGACACCGACAATAATTGCAAATAATTTTATTAGCGCGTTAAGCAAAGATTCATTCATGCTTTATAAAATTGTTTATTGAAAAGTTAGTTTCCCACAAAAGTAAGGCTTATTTTCTTATATCGACCAAAGAAATGACCTAAGCTGCAAAATTCATGCAGGCTAATTAAAAAAATGATGTCATATTTAAACTATGCATCATTCATCACCTTATTACGCAAAAAATTGGGGACAAATATGAAATGGAAAGCGATAAAGGCTCAATAACGGCCTTGTTTTATTTTACTAATTTAATTTTTGGCAAAAAAAGAAAGAGGCCCTAAAAAAGCAAAAAATGAAACTTGTCAGGTTTATTTAATAAAAATGAAATGTATTCGAAACTTTTTAATACTAACAAGCGCTTTTAAAACAGCCCCTTTTTTCAATCAACTCAGACAAGAAAACCATTAACATTAATAAATTATAACCCTACTATGGCTATCCAATAATTGGTTTCTAAATCCAATTCAAATATACGAAATTATTCATGAAAGGGTATGTTTTTCTTTTATTGAAGTGTATGTATTTTTACAAACAGTAAATATTCAAAAAAATATTTACTAACGTTTATGGCGTGGTTCGTCTGAAACTGTTAATTTTTTCCTACCTTTTGCCCTGCGCGCAGCAATAACTTTACGTCCGCTTACAGATGACATTCTTTCTTTAAACCCATGTTTGTTTTTTCTCTTTCTGTTCGACGGCTGAAATGTCCTTTTCATAGCTCTGTTTTTTATATTTTTTATTAACAATGCAACTTATCCCTCAGGACTTATTACACTTTGTTTTATCTTACATTTTTTTAAATCGGACTGCAAAAGTAATTTTTTTTTCTTACAAACTAAAAGTTTTGACTGAAAATATTACATATTAATTTATAATTAAGCACTAAGTGCTATTTAATGTTGCTTACGCACTGGTGCAAACATCTCACAATATGCAAGTTGCGTAAAAGTAAATATAAAACGGCGAAGCCCTCACCGGAGGTAATTAATTTTGACTGGGTACTTATATACAATTTTAATGATTTGCAACTATACTTCGACTGGTCATAATTTGAGGTTTGGCACTATATTTAACGTATTGATTATTATTTGTTTATACAGTATGGCAAAACGCAGTTTATGACCGCTCAGCATATAGCATACAGTCATTTAATGTTTACGAGGAAGGTA
The DNA here is from genome assembly GCA_002084525.1 of Bacteroidetes bacterium 4572_117. Lineage (GTDB taxonomy): Bacteria > Bacteroidota > Bacteroidia > Bacteroidales > NBLH01 > NBLH01. The sequence goes on from NBLH01000292.1 coordinate 5,756, forward strand.
AACAACAGATTTTGTTTCAAAAAATTCCTCTTCAAAAAATTTACTAGGTTTAAGTTCGTTACTGTGTTTTTGTTCAGCTTTTGCGTTTTTTAAACCCAGTTCGCTAATAATTGCATTAACTACGGTTATTTTTTTACCAATAGAATCAATTAAATAAAATTTAGTTGAAGGGAAAAGAATTGCCAAAGGTATCCCCGGAAAGCCACCGCCTGTCCCCACATCTAATACGGTAGTGTTGCCCCTAAAATTTATAATTTTTGCGATTGCCATTGAATGAAGAACGTGCCGTTGATATAGCAGGTCTATATCTTTTCTTGACACAACATTTATTTTTTGATTCCAACTTTTATATAAATAATCAAGTTTGCTAAATTGTTTTTTTTGCTGATTATTTAAGTTAGGGAAGTACTTTTCTATAATTTCCAAACCTTTAGCTTTAAATATCTTTGCCTTTAATTGTGTTTACCAATAACTCTTTTGAGCGGTATAACCTTGCTTTAACAGTGCCCATAGAAATATCTAGTTTTTCAGAAATCTCAATATATGAAAACCCCTGAAAATATTTTAACCTTAAAATATCCCTGTAATCGGGATGCAACCTATCTATTATATCTTTTATCATTTCCCCCTTTTGCTGCCTAATCAAATTCTCTTCGGGGTCGGGGTTTTCTGAAAGTATATACTGGTTGGGGGCTATATCGCCATCTGAACCTTCGTCAATTGAAAGTAATGTGTGTTTATTTTGTTTTCGGATAAAATCTATGCAATGATTTGTTGCAATTTTAAATAACCAAGTGCTAAAAGCATATTTCCCCGTAAAACTATGAAGTAACTTAAAAGCTTTCCCAAATGCCTCAATGGTAAGATCTTCTGCATCATTAACATTATTTACCATCTTGTTCATCATAAAAAAAGCATAATAATATACTACTAATTGTACAATTAATCGGATTAAAAATATCGCTGTTGCAGCAGCAATATAATCGTTATATACAAAATTAAACATAAAAGAGATATAAAACAGTATCCTGCTTAAAATTTCTGTACCCAATAAAAACTTATGTTTTAAACGGTAATACACCCCTGTTGACAGGTGCCGTTTTTTTTGGTAGTACCACGATTTGAATTTTTTTTCAGGGACACTACGGGTAAAGCTTTCAGTTGAGTACTCAATTGCTGTGTTGGTTTTTGTTGCAATTTTGTTCACAAATAGATCATCGTCGCCTGATTTAAGCTTTAAATGCGAAGCAAAGCCTTTATTTTTGAAAAATACCGATTTCCTGTAAGCCAGGTTCCGTCCAACTCCCATATATGGTAAACCGGCTATTGCAAATGTAAAATATTGCATGGCGATAAACATGCTATCAAACCTGATTAATTTGTTCAAAAACCCTTTTTGCTCCATATAACCGCCATATGCAAGCACTATGTCGTATTTATCTGTAAAATTTGCCTGCATACTGCTAATCCAGTTTTCAGAAACGGGCACACAATCTGCATCTGTTAATAGGATCCACTCGTTTTTAGCCGCTTTCAGACCTATTGTAACAGCCAGCTTTTTACCCTGCCGTAATTTTGTGTTTTCAGGGATGGTTGTAACATATAAGTTTTCATATTGATTATCAAACCTTTTTAACACATCTCCGGTATCGTCAACCGAACCATCGTTTACAACAATAAGCTCAAAGTCCGGATAATTCTGATTTAGTACTTTTGGCAAGAATTTTTCTAGGTTTTCTGCCTCGTCCTTTGCACAAATAATTACCGAAACAGGCTTTATGTCCTTATCTTTTGCGGCAGGTTTATAAGTAGCTATCCTTAAATAAAAAAACAAATAATAAAAAAGCTGTATAAGGAATGTGAAACTAAATACCACTGCAATAATCAGTTCAAAAGCAGAAAATTCAAATATTTGGGCCATAACTAAAGCAAAAATTAAAATAATTACAAAAGTAATTAAAAATCTATACTTTTGCATAAAACAGAAACCAAGAATAATGAAATTTACAATATCGAAAAAAGATACGAAAACAAATGCACGAAGCGGCAAAATAAAAACTGACCACGGCGAAATTTTAACACCAATTTTTATGCCTGTTGGGACTATCGCCTCTGTAAAAGGTATTCATCAAACCGAGCTTGAAGAAGATACAAAAGCCCAGATAATATTAGGCAATACTTATCATTTATATTTGCGCCCGGGAATGGAAACTATGCAACTTGCTGGTGGCTTACATAAATTTATGAACTGGGATAAACCAATTTTAACGGACAGCGGCGGATTTCAAGTATATTCACTTGCCGATAAACGAAAGCTAAGCCCCGAAGGAGCTAAATTCCAATCGCATATTGATGGTTCGAGGCATATATTTACACCAGAGAATGTTGTTGATACTCAAAGAATTATAGGTGCCGATATAATGATGGCATTTGATGAATGCACCCCCTACCCTTGTGATTA
>NBLH01000293.1 GCA_002084525.1 Bacteroidetes bacterium 4572_117
AGTTAAAGAATACCTATCGCAGATATGAACAACTATTTTAAATACACAACAAACCTTAATTATTTTGCATTGCTGCTATTTGTTTTTTGGTTACCATTAAAAGACAGCTACTTTCCCACAATTATCACTTTTTGGATGTTTACATGGCTTTTGGAAGGAAATATTAAAGAAAAATTTGTATCATTTTCATACAATAAAATATACATCGCTTTTCTTTTGTATTTTTTACTGACAATTATTGCCCTGCTTTACACAAATGATATTGATGCCGGTTTATTCGATGTACAGGAAAAACTATCCATAGCATTTTTTCCGATTATTTTGGCAGGCTCAAATCAAAAAATCAAAAATAACTACAATACCATTTTGTTTGTATTTGTTATTGCAAATGTTGTAGCATCTTTTTATTGTTTAGCCAATGCACTAGTTACAAATATTATTATAGAAAATGCTACCTGGCATATAAAACATTGGGTTTGGGACGAAATGCAAAATATTCCCTTTTGGGAAGTAATCAACCTTAGGTCAAGTAATTTTTCATATACTTATTTATCCATTTTTAAAGGACCTGCCTACTTTGCAATGTATATTACTTTTTCAATTAGCATATTAATTTATTTTTTAAAGAAAAAAATTGCAAAAAAAACAACACATAAAATACTGACTACTAGTACTATAACATTTTTTACATTTATGGTATACCTGCTACAATCCAGTGCAGGTTTAATAACTATTGGTGTGGTTTTGCTATTTTCTGTTTTATACGAATTAAAGGCAAAACAAAAGAAAAAATATATTCTTATAGGTAGCACACTGGTACTATTGGGTGTTATGGCTATAATATTTAGTAAAACAACCCAAAAAAGGATAAAAGACTTTACTGATGTAATATCTGCCCCATCAAAATCAGAATTATTTAAAAAAGACGATAGGTTAGGTATATGGTATTCAGCTGTTGAGGTTATAAAAGAAAATATTTTTATTGGTACTTCACCTGCAAATTTGTCCGATGAACTAGCAATAAAATATAAAAAACACAATTTAATGCAAGCCCACAACGAAAAACTTAATGCCCATAACCAATATCTTGAAAGTTTTGCAGGTCTTGGCATCCTAGGTTTTTTATGTTTAGTTTACATTCTGGCAAATGGATTTATTATTGCATATAAAAAAAAGAACTATTTATTATTTTTTCTATTAATTATTGTTTCCAGCAACTTCCTTTTCGAATCAATGCTAAACCGTATGGCCGGGGTTTTATTTTTGATGTTTTTTTATAGCTTATTTGTTTTTACCCACTCATCAAATAAAACCTAATAATCGTAAAACATAGATAAAGTTTAATAATAATTACTTATTTTTACATCTTTGAAAACTAAAACATGTAATTGACCTATGGAAAAGTATAAATTTGCAATAATTGGCTGCGGTAGGATAGCCCAGCGACATGCCCAACACATTTCAAACAATGGGACATTGGTAGCAGTTTGCGATACCGATAAAATAAAAGCAGATGCACTTGCTACTGAATATAGTGCTAAAGCATATTACAATATAGATAATCTACTGGAAAATGAAAAAGACGTAGATGTTGTTGCTATTTGTACACCTAATGGGTTGCATGCCGAACAAACAATAAAAACTTTAAGGGCAGGATATAATGTACTTTGTGAAAAACCAATGGCCATTTCAGTTGCAGATGCGGGACAAATGATTTCAGAATCGCTAAAAGCAAATAAGTTATTATTTATTGTTAAGCAAAATAGGTTCAACCCACCTGTGGTTGCTATTAAAAATGCTATTGAAGACGGCAAGCTCGGTAAAATTTACAGTGCCCAGCTTAATTGCTTTTGGAATAGAAACGAAGCATACTACAAAAATTCTGACTGGAAAGGTTCTAAAAAACTAGACGGTGGGACACTTTATACTCAATTTAGCCATTTTGTTGATTTATTTTACTGGCTTGTTGGCGATGTAAAAGAAGTTAAGGCAAAAACCGCTAATTATGCCCACCAAGGTATAATCGAATTTGAAGATACAGGTGCTGTTTCTTTAGAATTTTACAATGGGGCAATAGGGACAATAAACTATAGCGTAAACAGCTTTGGTAAAAATATGGAAGGCTCTATCACAATATTTGGCGAAAAAGGGACAGTAAAAATCGGTGGACAGTATTTAAACGAACTAGAATACCAAAATTTTGAGGATTTTAGCGCAACAGACCTTCCTCCCGGAAATCCACCTAACGAATATGGTGAATATAAAGGTTCAATGTCTAACCACGATAAAGTATTGAAAGGATCTATAACAGCGCTGCCAGAAATGGGGCATCAATGTAACAAACTGGTTATTGGTCAATTTGGTAATTGGTAACTGGTAATTAGTAATTGGGAACTAGTGTCAAATTAAATATGGTGTGACGGTAACCTAGTCGGTTTACATTTATTAAATTGCCTGTAACATAGCTAATTGCAAAACATTAGTTAATTCAAACCTGCTAGGTTTAATTTGACTTGACACTAGTAATTGGTAACTGGTATTGAACTGGTAACTGGTAACAAACCAACTATTTATAAGTGTCAAATTCGTGATGTTGATTTTGGTGAAAACGTAAAAATTGTTGAACCGGTTAATATTTATGAATGTAAAATTGGCAACAATTGTTTTATTGGCCCTTTTGTAGAAATACAAAAAACCGTTGAAATTGGCTATAATACAAAAATACAATCACATGCTTTTATTTGCGAATTAGTAAATATAGGAAACAACTGTTTTGTTTCGCACGGGGCTATGTTTATTAACGACACTTTTTCAACAGGCGGCCCTGCCGGCGGTGACCAAAGTAAATGGAAAAAAACAAATATTGGTAACAATGTTTCAATTGGTACTAATGCAACAATTTTACCCGTATCAATTTGCGATAATGTTGTGGTTGGCGCAGGTTCTGTAGTTACAAAAAACATTGTTGAACCTGGGATATATGTAGGGAACCCTGCAAAAAAAATAAAATAAATTTAACAAATTAACAGATGAAAATACCATTCGTAGATTTAAAAACACAGTATAATTCACTAAAGAATGAGATAGACAGTGCCATACATTCAATAATAGACAGGACAGCTTTTATAAAAGGGCCTGAAATTAAAGAATTTGAAAAAGCCTTTGCAAAAGATTATGGTGTTAAGCACTGTATTGGGGTTGCCAATGGCACCGATGCTATTTACATTACTTTAAAAATGCTTGGCATTGGTGCAGGCGACGAAGTAATCACAGTAGCCAATTCGTGGATATCGACCGCCGAAACCATTTCACAAACAGGAGCAACCCCGGTTTTTATCGATATTGATGAATTTTCTACTATTGATAGCTCTAAAATTGAAGAAAAAATAAATCCTAAAACAAAAGCTATTATCCCGGTGCATTTATATGGGCAACCCGCCGATATTAAAAAAATAAAAGCAATTACCGACAAGCATAAACTATTTTTAATCGAGGATTGTGCACAATCACATTTTGCAGAATTTGAAGGTGAAAAAGTAGGGACTTTTGGCAATGCTGCCACTTTTAGTTTTTACCCCGGAAAAAACCTTGGTGCCTATGGCGATGCCGGTGCAATAATAACAAATGATGGTGATTTAGCCGAAAAACTAAGGATGTACGCCAATCATGGCGCATTAACAAAGCACAACCATAAAATTACTGGTATCAATAGCAGGTTAGATACTATTCAAGCGGCAATTATAAAGGTAAAGCTACCGCATATTCACGAATGGAATAACGAAAGGGCCAACAACGGGGCTTATTACGATAAAATCCTGAATGGGATAGGTGATATTATTATCCCCCCAAAAAGAGAAAATGTAAAGCATGTTTACCATGTTTATTCTATCCGAACAAAGCACCGTAATGAGTTAGTACAGTTCCTTAAAGATAGCGATATTGGTACAGCCATACATTATCCGGTTGCAATACCATTTATGGAGGCCTATAAAGATCTTAATTATCAGCCTAGCGATTTACCAAATGCGGCCGCTTTTCAAGATCAAATACTTTCTTATCAGGCTCTATTTTATTGTCGATAAGTTCTTTATAATATTTATTTTTGTCAATCTGGTTTGTTGCTTCTTTTATTTGTTTGTTAACCCTTTTTGCAAACTCATCATTACTTTCATTGCCTTGTTGTTTTTCTGTTTGTTTAATTTCAATTACTATTCCGTGTTGAGCCACGCCATGGCGTAGCTTTACAATGGGAATTAACATAATATCATATCTGCCTTCACCGCTTTCTTTATTGGATTTTATGATATAATCATCCCCTATTATTGCAAGTAAACCAAGTATATATGCATGATAAACGTATTCATGGTTTTTAGAACTATCATAATAACTAAATGTATCTCCTATAATTTGTTTAAACCCGCTTTCAAATTTTGTTATTTCATTATTAACAAGGTAATTTGCAGTGTTTTCTAGTAATGATTGTTTTATTTTAATATCATCTTCTAACCATTCAAGTATTGTGTCCTGAAAAATTGTTTTAATTTCATAGTTAGGAATTGTGAGTTCATATTTTTTCCTTGATATTTCATTATTAATTGTCAAGTATCCGCTATATGTTAATAAAGTCCATAATAATTTCTTTTTTGTATCTAAATCGGGGAAAACAAAATTCTCTTCTAAATCTTTTTTTACGGTTTCTCCGTTTATTAGTTCTAGCATTTCAGCTCTGATACCAACTGCATCTTTCTTTTTTATTTGCTCTTTTATCAATTCATTTGAACTGGTGTAAGTCCAAAATGTTTTAAAACCGGCATTTGGCTCTACAACATAATTCAATATCGACCAAGGATTATAAATACCGGAAGTATTCCCAAATTTATATCCGTTATACCATTTTTTAATTTGCAAATATTTTGTATCTACCTTAAAATCAGTTATAATTTTTTTAATTTCAGTTTCTGTAAAGCCAAATTTATCCGAAAATTTATTGTCGAGTATTGAATAAACACTAATATTATTTAATCCAGAAAAAATACTCTCTTTTGAAACTCTAAGTATTCCGGTTATAATGCCTCTAAATAAACTGCTGTTATCTTTTAGTGCACCACTTAATAATCCTCGCATAAAAGAAATTGCTTCTTTATAAAAATCCTTATACGAGGCTTGTATTGGTGTATCATATTCATCTATAAGAAACACAACTTTTTCTTTATAATACCTTTCAAGGTATTTGCATAAATGTTTTAAACTTTCCTGATACTCTGTTTCGCTTGCTGTTTCATTTAAAATTCTATCATATTTATTTTTTTCATGATTTTTAAGGGTATCGTTTTTCAGCAAATAATCATGTTCGGAGTATAAATTTACTATCTCAGAAACTATTAATTCATAGCATTTATCCCAAATATCAGCCTTTGCATCTTTAAAAGTTAAATATATTACAGGATATTTACAACAATGATGTTTTATGTTTTCATTTGTTTGCCAAATTTTTAAACCTTTAAAAAGTTGTTTGTTTTTTGGCTCGCTTTTATCAAAGAAATACCTAAGCATCGA
>NBLH01000101.1 GCA_002084525.1 Bacteroidetes bacterium 4572_117
TAAAACCCTTTTTCAACTAAGCTTAAATCCCTTGGGTCACCTGCATCAAACAAGGATGAAATAATCTGTGTGTCGTGAAGCACTAATGGTAAAATAATATATACGAGGCTAAAAAATAAAAACACCACGGTCATGCTCAATAATACACGTATGGGGTTAGTGGCATACAAACCTACTTTATCAAAAACAAGCAGACGGAAAAAATAGCTTATATTGTCCCAAACACGGGGTATTAATTTCTTTACTTGTGCTTCATCAAGCTGCGATTTTGATTCCAGGCGTTTAAATTCAACATAAGCACCATCTTCATAATCGTACTGGCCAATTAAGTTATAGTTTTCCTTCAACACCCTAAATTGTTCGGCTTTGTTGTAGTTGCTGGTATTTTGGTTTAAAATCAGGTTCTTTACATCATTGTGTTTCCAGTCTATATAAATCCTACCCAAAAGGCGGATACCGGAAAGATCCAGTGCTTTGATATCTGTTTTAAAATCAGATGAATCAATATCAATAATATCTTTGACAATAGTGTTTGACAGATCAAGTTTTCCGCACTCTTCAACCCTTAAATCAAAATAATTGTTCATTTGAGACGATTCAAGGGAAAGTAGACCAAACTTTGACTGTTTAAAAGATACCTTGCCCTGCCCAAAGTTAACATCATCTATAATTAGTTCGGCATTTTTAAAATTGGCCATCTCAAAATTAAATATCCCAACCCCAAAAATAGTCCTCCTGAAAGTGATCCGTCCTTTTTTCAGTTCGCTAGCCTCAAAAATCACCTCGCCATCGCCAAAAAGCGCACGGTTAAAAGTAATTCTTCCAATACCAAAGTCTACTGCCCTAAAATCAACAACGCCTTCAGAAAAATAAGTGCGTTCAAAAATAACATCGCCAACCCCAAAGTGGGCATAGTGAAAATCAAGTTTTCCAATGCCAAAATAAGCCTGTTTAAATGATAATTTGCCATTGCCAAACTCTGTCCCTGCAAAAGATACATCACCATCGCCAAAATTAGCACCAATAAAAGATATATCGCCAACACCAAATTCGCACCTAGTGAATTCTACTTTTTGTTTTCCAAAAATTGTGTTCCTGAAATTTACGTTACCGTCGCCAAACTCAACTTTTTCAAAAACAATTTCGCCCTGCCCAAAATCAACTTTGCTAAAATCCTTTCTTCCGGTGCCAAACCTTGCTACTTTAAACGAAACCTTGCCTTTCCCAAATTTTGAATTGGTATAAATAACATCACCGTTGTTAAATTCGGCATTTAAAAACAAAACTTCGCCATCGCCAAACTTAATGTTCTCAAATTTTTTATAGCCTTCCCTAAAAATAACATTTTTAAAACATACATTCCCAAAACCAAAACCTGAATTAGAAAAAGATACATCTAAATTATGAAATAAAGCATTGTCGAACCATACATTATTTTTAAAATGAGAAAAATCAAAAAGGAGGGTGTCAGCATCTGAAAAAATGCAGTTTTTAAAACTAGCCTCACCATGAAAATCAGAATAGCTAAAATCTATAATGCTTGTTTCTTTGCCAGAATGAAAAATTGAACCTTCTGCAAAAAAATTATTCAAAACAAGCTGCTCATCAGGCTCTTTCTTCCTGCTAACCCTGTAATCTGATAAAGAAAACCCCTCAATATAACAATTCCCGAAGATTATGTCTGCACCATTGTCAATTTTTTTATAAATATCTTCTTTTGTAACATGGGCTAATTCAATACGTTCTATTTCATTTCCTTTATCATCAAAAAAAGATATTTCTACAGTTTTTTCAAAATTATTATTGCCCGCAACAAAAGGTTTATTCAAAACTTTTGCCGTATGTTTATTGAAATTTCTTGTCATTATACTATTCGTTTTCACAAATTAATTTCATTTCCATATCCAACAACTCCATATACCTATGGGCAACCAACAACATATCCGTATCCTCCTTAGCATAATACCATTTAACAATAACCTTATCCTGGGTACTATTTTCCTTAATTATTTTCAGTAATTTAAAAATTTGATGTGAAGAATGTGTATCAATATGCTCAAACTTAAATTCAAAAATGCTAACAGAATTTGGGTTTTTAAAATAATCCTTTACCCAAGTAATAACAGGTGCATATAATTCATAAGCATTTGCAGGAATAGATTTGCCTTTAAACAAGAAAATATTCTCATTAGGCATAAGTTTTATCAAAGGCCTGTCTAATGACTCTTCGATAATTAATTTTTTTTGTTTTTTTTGAAATTTATTTACACTAGCTTTGATAGAGAAAAAAAAATATTCGTCATCAACCTTATAAAAATTATATTCAAGCTTGTTTTGACTTCTTAGCTTTAGATCAATTAAACCAAGGCCAGAGCCGGTTTTATCATCATTGCTGAAAGGTTTTAGTAATAACTCGTTATACCAATCATTTAGCTGTTTTTTATTTGAGTCCTCTACTTTTTCTAAACGTTCCTTAAGTTTAGGCACATTTTCGGTTTTAATAAAATTCCCTGTTGTTAAAATAAAAGTATTCGCCTTTTCTGTAATAAAAAATATCCCATAATGCCCACCTATTTCATTAATTGTGTAATAAGCTGAGTGTTTAACCAAATTCTGTAACAATTCAACCATTATATTGTATGTCTTTATTTTTAATATAACAGTACCTTTCATTTGTTTCTCAATAATACTTAAAAGGTTCACCATACTATGCTGATTAAATAAACCACTATAATTCAAGGCAATACTCTCAATATTTAAAACATTATGAAGTTCAATTATATTATTTAATGATTGATCGCTGTTTTTTAATTTTACGTTTTCTGGTCTTTCATCAAAAGGAATTTCAGTTAATAAATAAAAATAATAGTATTCATCGTTTATTTTTTTAAAATTATATGATAATTTCCCTTTAGATTTTCTAGCAATTTCAATTAAACCAAGCCCTGCACCACCTTTATCAGATATTGCCCCCTCCATAAGGTGTTTTTTATAGTAAATGTTTAACTCCTCAATACTTAAGCTTTGCACTTTTTGAATTTGCGATTTTAGCAATTCAATATTTTTTTTGTTAATAAGATTTCCTGTGGTTATGTAGTAACTGTATTTTTTCCGTTGTAAAGCAAAAAAGCATGGTTTTACAGGTATATCATCGGTTGATAAATCCTGATGCCTGGTAATATTTTGCAAACCCTCAACTGTTACAAAATATACCCTTTTTTTGATTTTCAACTTCTGCTCTGATAAACGTAAACTTTCCTCGGCAAGCGACAGGATATTATCTGTGATATCAGTATTAAATTTACCCCTGTAAACGTACTCAAGGTTGTCTTGCTGTGTATCCAAAAATAATCTATACGCTAAAGCCTTATTTTCTTTATTAAAGTCTTCCACTTTTACTTGTATATATTTAACAAATTAAGGAATCTAAAAATAAAACAATATTCTTTATAAAAAAAATCCTAGCCAATAAAGTTGTATTGTGTTGTATAATTCATGACAATTTTATTAGTAATATTCACATAATTTTAGCCCAATCGTAAACAACATTATTTTGTCCAGGAATATAAAAGTGTCGGAACAAGCTCATTTTAGTTAAGCAAATTAAGCAATAAACCAATATTATTTGATAAATAGATTTTGACATCAAAATTATTAGTACTAACTTTACTATATAATTTATGAGCCCCGTCTAAAATTTAGCCTATAGAGCCGCCAAGCGATTCTATTAATGTGTTAATACACAGCATGATATCTTTTGTACTTTTTGCAAAATTATCCTCTAAGCGGCTTTTTGGACTAAGCTCATTTATAATTATGACAAATTAATGACGATGTTTGACAATAGTCCGTTTGATGTTTATAATGCTCTAATTATCTAGAATTTAAGAAAATAAGTTTTGTTGTTTTAAAGAACTGATTATCTATGGATTACAAATATGAATACTATAACCGTGAATTAAGCTGGCTTTCGTTTAACAACAGGGTACTTGAAGAAGCAATGGACAAGGATATGCCTGTATACGATAGGATAAAATTTTTGGCTATCCACTATTCTAACCTCGACGAATTTTACCGTGTTAGGGTAGCTTCCTACCGAAGTTTACTTACCTTGGCAAATAACCATCTAGAAAAGTTGGATTTTAAACCTGAAAGTATTCTGGAAAATATTAATAAAGAAGTTATTAAACAACAAGATAAATTTGAACGTATTTTTTATGAAGAAATTTTACCTGAACTTTCACGAAACAATATTATACTGATACAAGATGAACCCTTGGACAATGGACAAAATGATTTTTTACAAAACTATTTTTTACAAGAGATTTTACCCGATGTATTGCCGGTTTTATTAACAAAAGGTGACGTACTTTCTTTTTTACAAGATAATGTAATTTATTTGGCTGTTAAGCTTTTTAAAAAGAAGAAAAGCAAAAAAAACAAAAAACCTGAAAGTAAACCTAAAATCAACAAACTACCACAATACGCAATAATTAAAGTACCCACGCACAAATTACCACGTTTTATTAGTTTACCAAAATCAAGTAAAAAAAACTATATTATTTTTCTTGAAGATATTATTAGAAAAAAACTTGGGATATTATTTCCGGGATATGTTGTTGATTCAAGCTATTCGATAAAAATATCAAGAGATGCTGAATTACCAATTGAAGATGAATTTAAAGGAAATCTGGTTGAAAAAATACGAAAAGGGCTAAAAAAAAGGAAAACGGGCATGCCGGCAAGGTTTTTATATGACAAAACAATACCGAATGATTTTCTTGATTTATTAAAAATTGCTTTCAACTTATCTAAAAGAGATTTAGTACCAAGTTTTCGATACCAAAACATTAATGATTTATGGGATTTTCCTAATCCAATAGGTTCTAAACTTGAAACACCGGGAACCCCAAAATTACACCACCGGGAACTTGACAAAGCACCTTCAATTTTGAAAGCAGCAAAAGAAAAGGAGTATATGCTCCATTTCCCATATCATTCATACGATTATGTTATAAGATTTTTTAACGAAGCTGCCATTGATCCAAAAGTAGAAGAAATTAAAACTACCCAATATCGACTGGCAACAAACTCGGCAATTGTAAGTTCATTAATAAGCGCAGCATTAAACGGAAAAAAGGTTACGGTTTTTGTTGAATTTAAAGCACGTTTTGATGAAGAGGCAAACTTGAATTTTGCAGACCGGATGGCAAAAGCAGGTATTAACGTAATACCTAGCTTGCCTGGGTTAAAAGTGCATGCCAAAGCAGCGCTTATTTTGCGTAGGTCCACAACTAAAGACGGAAAAAGAAAAGGGACAGCTTTTTTAGGTACCGGCAATTTTAATGAAAAAACAGCATTGATATACGCCGATCATGGTTATTTCACTTCAAACGATGAGTTAATAGACGAAGTTGAGATGCTATTCAGCTATCTTGAAAACCCAACGCAAAAAATCGAATTTCAACATTTTCTTGTTCCAAAATTTAATTTACGACAAGAGTTCAAAAACAAATTCGATCGCGAAATCAATAATGCAAAACAAGGCAAAAAAGCTTATATTTTGTTTAAGATGAACAGCCTAGAAGATAAAAAAATGATTGACAAGTTATATGAAGCTAGCATTGCTGGTGTTAAAATTGATCTTATCATTCGAGGTATTTGTTGTCTGGTACCAAACAAACTTTTTAGCAAAAATATAAAAGTTACAAGAATAGTTGACAAATATTTGGAGCATGCCCGTTTATATGTATTCTATAACAATGGTCAAAACGAAATGTTTATGTCATCTGCCGATTTAATGAAAAGAAACCTTAACAGAAGGGTTGAACTTATGGTTCCGGTTTATAACGAAAATATTAAAAAAGAGATTTTGGATATTTTACAAATTCAACTAAACGATAATACTAAAGCAAGATTTCTGGGTGATAACCTAAAAGACTGGTTGGTTACAGACCAACAAGAAAAAAAAGTACGTGCACAGGCAGAAATCTATAATCATTTAAAAAAATAGTCAAATAATTATAACAATTCATAAAAGTTGTAAGTTATAATAATATCATGGAATAATTTTTGATTATAACTGTAAAAAACAAAATTTAAATTTGAAGAAAATGAAAAAAATAATCTATAGTACGTTAATAGCTATTTTTGTATTTAATTCATATAGCGTAAAGGCGCAGATTGATGTTGAAGAGTTTGATAACGATCAATACGTTTTTTGGTTTTATATAAAAGCTGAAATAAAAACCGACAGGGAATTAAAACGGCCTGTTTATAAGGTTAGAAGAATTGGGAAAGATGTAAAATCAGGTACAATGCGCAAATATAAAAAAGAAGTTTGGCGTAACACTAATAGTGGCCAACAGCTACCTATAGGCCCTTTTTTGGAATTAGGTGATGCAGAAAGAGCTAACCGTATGTACGATTTAGCCAGAAAAACTAGCGAACAGATGGAAAAAGAAATTGCTTCTACCATTGACACAACCGATAACACCTACTTTTGGTATCCCATCCAATTTACATTATCGAACAGGACACGAAAAATATTGATTAAACGACAACCGGCACGTGTGGCAGAAGGCTCGTTAATCGACTTCCGGTCGTTTATGTGGGAGGTTTTGATGAACAAACAATTGGCTATCGGACCTTTTACTTCAAAAATGGAGGCTGAAGAATCAAAACGCTTGTATCGTTTAGAAGACAGTTTTGGGATTGGGAATTAATTAATTTAAAAAAATAGAAATAAAATAACTATTTGCTTCAATAATTTAGTATATTTGCTAATAAGAGCTTAATATCGAACCAATAAATACTAATAATCATGGAAATAATTAAAAAGAAAAAAGTTAAAAAACTTCAATTTAATAATATAATCTTGGTTCCAACAGACTTTTCAGAAGTTTGTGAAAATGCGGTAATACACACTTTACAAATTGCAAAAAATATTAACTTTAAGGTTACATTACTGCATATAGTTAATAAAGATACTAAGGAATATCTTGCAGATAACAAATTAACAATTGACTCTATTGAAGAAAAATTAACCAAACAAGCTGAAGAATATGCAAAAGAATACAGCATTGAGGTTAATTATGTAATAAAAGAAGGTAAACTTTTTAAGCAAGTTGAAAAAGCAGTTAAAGAGATTGGTGCCAACATGGTTGTATTAGGTACACATGGTAAGGTTGGGTTTCAGAAAATTACAGGCAGTTATGCTTTAAAAGTTATTTCAAGGACAAGCGTACCTACAATTGTTGTACAGAAAAAAGGCTTGATGCACACTTATAAAAACATTGTTTTTCCTGTTACAACTGATACACAAGACAGGCAGAAAGTAAATTGGGCTATTTATATTGCTAAAACTTTTAATGCAACTGTACACATTTTCCCTAAAAAAGAAAGTGAATCGTTCCATAAAAAGAAAATTATGGCTGTTGTGAAACAAATTAAAAATGTTTTTGAAAAGCATAATGTTAAATTTGTAGACAAAGTATCTGAAGAAGGTGCCGGTAATTTTGCTAAACAAGTAATTGATTATGCAGTGGTT
The DNA here is from genome assembly GCA_002084525.1 of Bacteroidetes bacterium 4572_117. Classification (GTDB taxonomy): domain Bacteria; phylum Bacteroidota; class Bacteroidia; order Bacteroidales; family NBLH01; genus NBLH01. The sequence continues at coordinate 7,550 of NBLH01000101.1, forward strand.
AATAATGCAGATTTGATAATGACCATGGTTAGTTCAGAGCGTTTTTTCCACTTCTTCGATTCGCAGGATGAACAAATTATTTTTAACACATCGCAAATCCCGGTTATTTGTGTAAACCCGGTTGCTGTTAAAAAATCATCGTGGCACTAAGAATAATGACAAATGAATAATGTTGAATTATTAATTTTATAAGGCATAAAAATCCCTGCAGAAAATTCTACCGGGATTTTTTAATTCAAAAGCAAAAGAAACTATTTGAAACTGATAAAATTTATTAATTTTAGAACTTTTGACGTATAATCAGATTGTCAGTATGTCTAAGTTTATCCTCTTCAACAATGATAGTTCTTTTCAAATCCACACATCTCCACATCTCCACATCCTCACATCTCCACATCCTCACATCTCCACATCCTCAAATTTTCTAATTATTTATTCTTATTCTTTTCTATCTCTTCAATAATATTTGCAACCTGCTCCGGACCTATCCTTTTGGCAATAATTTTTTTATCTTTATC
>NBLH01000102.1:0-8002 GCA_002084525.1 Bacteroidetes bacterium 4572_117
ATAAAAATACCAGGCGAAGCGATAACAAGTTCCTTGAAAAAACTTTGGAAACAAGGATTATTCTCCGACATTAAAATGTCATATACCAAAATTGTAGGTGATACCATATACCTTGATATCTTTTTGCAAGAAAGACCTAGGTTGTCCAGACTGATAATAACAGGTATAATGAATACCCAGATAAAAGACCTTGAAGAAAAAATTAATCTTAAAAGGGGTGGTCAAGTTACCGAGAACATTATTAACAGGACCAAAAACATTATTAGTAATTATTTCATTGATAAAGGTTATTACAATGTAGATATTAATGCTGTCCAAAAAAATGATACTACATATCAAAATACCGTAATTCTATATATCGATATAGATAAAAAAGATAAAGTAAAAATTTCTGAAATTGATTTTGAAGGGAATACTGTTTTTGAGGATAAAAAACTCAGGAAATTCCTTAAAGAAACCAAACATAAAAGATGGTATGGCCTTTTTAAACCATCGAAATATGTCCCTGACACTTATGAGGAAGATAAAAAAGGCCTTATTGTTAAGATGAACGAAAAAGGATATCGTGATGCTAAAATAATTAGCGATACATTGATACATAATGCCGATAATACAATAACATTAAAAATAAAAGTGGATGAAGGGAATCAATTCTTTTTTAAGAACATCACATGGGTTGGGAATAAGAAATTTACCTCAGATCAACTTAGTAGCGCATTAAAAATAAAAAAAGGCGATATTTACGATCAAGCTGTGCTTGATGAACGACTATCAATTGAAGATGATGCCGTAAGCAACTTATATATGGACGATGGCTATTTGTTTTTTAATGTTACACCTGTTGAAATAAATATTCAAAACGATTCAATAGACCTTGAAATAAGGGTGTTTGAAGGCCCACAGGCAACTATAAAAAACGTAACAATAACTGGGAATACCCGAACAAACGATAATGTGATACGTAGGGAAATACGGACCCGCCCCGGTGAATTATTCCGAAAATCGGATATTATCAGGACGGTAAGGGAATTGGCGCAACTAGGCCATTTTGACCCTGAACAAATTGTTCCTACACCAAAGCCAAACCCACAGGACGGAACAGTTGATTTGGAATACGCATTAGTTGAAAAGGCCAACGACCAAATTGAACTTTCAGGTGGTTGGGGTGCCGGTATGATTGTTGGTACACTTGGCCTGAGCTTTAACAATTTTTCAACAAAAAACATATTTGACAAAAAAGCTTGGCAGCCCTTACCAACTGGAGATGGCCAAAAACTAAGTGTAAGGGCACAAACCAATGGAAAATATTACCAGAATTATAGCGTTTCGTTTATGGAGCCTTGGTTAGGTGGCAAAAAAGCAAATTCTTTGTCTGTTTCAGCATCGCATACAATCCAATCAAGGTCGTACAACCCATATAGCAGTTATGGGGCATACGGCGGATATGGTGGCGGATACGGCGGATATGGCAGCGGATATGGTAGCGATGCCTCAGCATCAAATATGCAAATAACTAGGATATCGCTCGGTTTAGGTCGAAGGCTAAAATGGCCTGACGACTACTTCCAGATTTATAATGAAATCAGTTACCAGCACTATATACTTAATGAATATTACTACATTTTCCAGGGTATCGGGAACGGTAATTTTAACCAAATTGCATTTAACAATATTTTAAGCAGAAGTTCTGTTGACCAGCCATTATACCCACGTGGGGGCTCGTCTTTCTCCCTTGGGCTTGAGTTTACCCTCCCGATTTCTTTATGGGATGGTAAAAATTATGCAGACATGGCATATGAAGATAAGTTTAAATGGCTTGAATATTACAAATGGGATTTTAAAGCATCGTGGTTTACCCGTATAATAGGCGATTTAGTATTAAATGCGAAAGCAGAGTATGGTTTTACAGGCTATTATAACAAAGATATTGGCCAAGCCCCAACAGAAGGTTATGAAATGGGTGGAGACGGAATGGGATATATGACCTATGGAAAAACCATGGTTGGTTTAAGGGGATACGAAAATGGAACATTGTCGAAACGATTTAATGGTGGATATATCTACAATAAATATACCCTTGAGCTTAGGCAGCTTATTACAAGTTCGCAGGCGGCAACCATATATGGTTTAACTTTCTTGGAATCAGGTGGCGTATGGCAGCAATTCTCAGATTATAACCCATTTGGCTTGTATCGTTCAGCTGGTGTTGGGGTTAGGGTATTTTTACCGATGCTAGGTTTACTTGGTATTGACTGGGCCTATGGGTTTGATGATGTTCCCGGCATAAATGATGGTGGCGGGTCAAGGTTCCATTTTATATTAGGCCAACAGTTTTAATTCAAGGGTAAATACAATATGGCAAAGTTTAAACTTAAAAAATGAAAAAATGAAAAAATTAGTTATTTCAATTATTGTTTTATTATTTGTTACAAATATCAACTATGCACAGAAGTTTGCTTATGTTGATACAGAATATATTTTAAGTAAAATGCCAACTTATAAAGAGGCACTTTCTAAATTGGATTTATACTCGTCGAAATGGCAAAAAGAAATTGAGGATCATTATAGAACTATTGAAAAAAAATATCAAGAGTACCAAAACGAAAAAGTACTTTTATCCGATGAAATGAAAAAACGCCGTGAAAGTGAAATTATCCAACTTGAAAAAACTGCAAAAAGTTTAAAAAAGAAATATTTTGGTGTCGATGGTGATTTATTTAAAAAACGAGAAGAATTAATAAAACCCATACAAGAGCAAATTTACGGTGCAATAAAGCAGTTAGCAGCTGATGGTAGTTACGCTATAATTTTTGATTCGGCAAGTGGGGCTTCGTTTTTATACACAAATGAAAAATATGATAAAAGCGATGAAATCATAAAAAAACTTGGTTTTTAAGATAAATCTTTATATTTGCGCAAAATTATTAATATTAAACCAGATAAAATAAACTTCATTATTTGAAATTTTTCTGGTAATTAAAAACAATTTAAAATAAACAGATGAAAAAAACATTAACTTTATTAGCAGTAATTTTCTTTGTAGCAACAAGTTTTCAGGTAAATGCTCAAACAACATACAAATTTGGGCACATCGATTCTCAAAAACTGTTGCAATCGCTTCCAGAATTTACACAAGTACAGACAAAACTTGAAGCCGAAGGAAAAGCAATTCAGGAACAAATTGAATTAATGACAGTTGAGTACAACAACAAAGTAAACGATTTTGTTGAAAATGAAAAATTAGCCGTAGGTAACCCAAAAAAATGGGGCGATATTGTTAAAGCAGACAAAGAAAAAGAAATTCAGGATTTAGGAAGAAGGGCACAAGAATTTCAGCAAACTGCACAACAAAAAATTCAAGCCAAGCAAAACGAATTAATAAATCCACTTTTAGAAAAAATGGATGTAGCTACAAAAGAAGTAGCTAAAGAAAATAAATTTACCTATATTTTTGATATTACCACATTACGATATTTTTCGGAAGAAAGTATCGATATAACACAAATGGTAAAAGCTAAACTTGCGGCAAAATAGAAGGTAGTATGGCTCTTATTTGATTTTTTTTGAATAGGATCGTTAAGGAAGTGTAACAAAATAGTAGGCAGTTCATAGTAAGTGGTATTTCATATAGGCTACCTCCTATGAATTGCCTATTGTTGTTTTTATTATGGCTAAACCAAAACAATATGCATTTACAAGCGCCTAACTATCAGGTAATTGTAAGCTTCCTATTGCAGCAATTCAATCATTTAACAACTTAACTATTTAAAGTATAAATGAGTTCAGAGCTTAACCCAATAGGTGTGTTTGATTCTGGTTATGGTGGCCTGACCATATTAAAAGAATTTATTGATTTAATGCCTGAATATGACTATTTTTATCTGGGCGATAATGCCCGCTCACCATATGGCCCAAGATCTTTTGATGCTGTTTACAGTTATACCCTCGAGGCTGTAAATAAGCTCTTTGAAATGGGCTGCCATATAATTATCCTTGCCTGTAATACTGCATCTGCAAAAGCTTTGCGAACTATTCAACAAAACGATTTACCAAAAATTGACCATAATAAAAGGGTGCTTGGGGTAATAAGGCCTAGTGTTGAGGCAATAGGTAAGTACACTTTAACAAATAATATAGGTATTTTAGGAACTAGGGGGACTGTTATTTCAAATTCTTATCCTTTAGAAATAGCAAAGCTTTTCCCAAACATGAAAGTGAATCAGGAGGCATGCCCAATGTGGGTGCCATTAGTCGAAAATGATGAATTTAATATGCCCGGGGCAGACTATTTCATTGAAAAAAACATAAACTCCCTGTTGAAAAAAAATAATAAAATAGATTCAATTATTCTTGGTTGTACGCATTACCCCTTATTATCATCTAAAATAAAAAAATACCTCCCACCAAATATTAAATTACTTTCGCAAGGCAAAATTGTGGCAGAAAGTTTAAAAGACTATCTATTAAGGCATCCTGAAATCGAAATAAAGTGCACAAAATCAAGTATTTACAAATTTTTCACTACAGACAATCCCACTATATTTAAAAAACAGGGAAGAAAATTTTGTGATAAAATAACTGATGTGCGGCATATTAATTTATAATTGCAAAACCTATAAATATTCGGTTTTAGCAACAAGTAATAGTAAATTAAAAAGAAATATGTTGTTAATATCGGTAAGAAAAAGGCTTATTTTATTTATACCAGCCTGAATACATTGCATAATTAGTTGCTATTCTATTTATCTGCCCTTCAAGTAATTCAGGACTGATTTCTTTAATCAATTTTGCAGGCGAACCCCCAAAAACACTACCTGATTTAATATGTGTTCCTTGTGTAACTACAGCACCCGCAGCAACAATTGAATTGCTTTCTACTATAGCATTATCCATAACAATTGCCCCCATACCAATAAGGACATTATCGTTTATTGTGCACCCATGTATAATTGCACCGTGCGCTATAGAAACATTATCACCTATATTTGTGGGGCATTTTTCGTATGTAGCATGTATTATAGCCCCATCCTGAACGTTTACATTGTCGCCAATTTTAATATAATGAACATCACCCCTCAAAACAGCATTGAACCATATACTACAATTGTTACCTATTGTTACATTGCCTATAATTGTAGCATTTTCAGCAATATAACAATTACTTGGGATATCAGGATCAAACCCTCTTACCGATTTTATTAAGGCCATTAATTTAATCTTCTTCCGGGTTTTCGATAAATTCAAAATGAATCTTAATAAGCTTACCATACCTTTTACCGGCTTTCAACATATCGGTATCCTCTTCATCGTAGTGCCATTTTACGGTAACTGTTTCACTAGCAGGGCTATTTTCAATAATTTTCAATAATTTGGCAATTTGTTTTGATGAAGCTGTATTAAAGTAGTCAAGATTAAAATTTACAGCTGTTTTTTGAGTTGTATTTTCAGAATTAAAAAAAGCCTCTACCCATTTAAGAATTGGTTCATAAAAATCAAACGCATTCTCTGGTAAAGATTTCCCCTCAAGCAAAAAGATACCTGCATCAGGATCTAGATAAACCTTAGGGGTGTCGTCATCTGCTTCTATATGTAAAGATTTCATGTGTTTGTTTTATTATTTTTAATTTGCCACATGGAACATCCATATTGGTCATTCCCTTGGGTGGTAAAGCCTTTAGAATGGATGTTTCATGTGTTATATTTTTGAAATTCTTGCTCTTAATGTATAAAAAGAATATTTGCCGTCAATATTTAAAAAATCAAAATCCAGTTTACTACCTGTCTTTATCCGAATATCAATAATTCCTAAACCTGCCTCCTTATTTGTATCAATATCAAAATCAAGCAAACGTTCCTCATAAAAATCATCAAGTTCTTCATGATCCATACTGTTTACATGATCTAATTTAGCTGACAGTTTTTCGATTTTAGAATTTAAAATATAATTTCCTGTATTCAGGTAGTACTCACTATCGGTTTCTGATATATAAAATAAACCGGCCTTCCCATCTGGAGTTTCCTTATAGTCATCGCCATGCTGTATTATGTTTTGGAACATTTCTACCATAGTGTTGTAAATACGTTTTTTTTGCATAACACTTTCTAGCATTTGCTTCTCTATAATAGAAAGTAAATTCATCAGGCTTTCCTGGTTGAAATAGCTATTAAATATAATTAAAACATTTTCGTCATTTAACATCCTGTGCAATGCACTAATATATTTTATTGTATCAGGGTTATTTCCTTTTTTATTTGATTTGATCCCACCAATTGATGGTATTTCAGTATGTAAATAAAAGTACGACAAGTTATCGTCTACTTTTTCAAATGAAAATGATAGGTTATTCCCGGATTTACGCGCCATATCTATTAAACCTAGCCCTGCACCGCCTTTACTTGATATTTTACCATGTAATAATACTTCTTTATGGAAAGCCTTTAGTCCATCTTTATCAAGCCTGTTAACCTGGTTTATTTGTTTTGTTAAACTTTCAATATGCTCATTTTCAATAATATTACCAGTAGTAATAAAGTATTTTGCATGTTCCTTTTTTAATACAAATACGCCAAAATTATCTTCTACATTAATCTCTATATCAGCTTGGTGCTTAGTTATGTTCTGAAGCCCTTCAACCATAACATTGTATACCTTCCGTTTTAATGCTCTTGGATCATCTTTATGTACAAGATTGGTTTCTGCAAGATTAAGGATATTGTCGGTAATTTTTGAAGTAAAAGTTCCTCTGTAAATGTAGTTAAGGTTATTCTTTTGCATAGCCTTAAAAAGCTTATAAATAAACCCTAATTTTTCTTTATTTAATGACTTACTACTCATTTTTAAAACTAATTTTAGCTAAAAATATTTATAAAATAGTTGACTGCAAAATAAAAATAATACTTTATTTCTTAAGGCCTCCTCTATTAATTACTTTCTTGCAAGAAATAAATATAATGAACAAGATGCAAGGGATAAATATTTTTTAATGGCCGTAGCTATATAAAAACATTTTAACGTAGTCAGAATGCTTAATATATTTGTTCCCACAGGATTTTCAGTTTTTTCCATATACTTCTGCAAATTTTCTTGTATTATCCCGATAGCACTTCTAAAATTTCCATTGTCTATGAAAAACTCTGAAAATCTTGCTGTAAATTAATTATTAGAGGTGTCCTTAAATAATTAATGTTCGGTATCTTTATTAATTGAGAATATTAAAATTTTAACAATGAAATTTATTAGAACTTAACTTGAATATACAATATTACAACATTTTGTTTAATATTGCTAAATTATTCTTATTACTTTAGGCAAATAAGATTTCAAAAAAGTTTAATTTAGCAATGCCCTTAAAAATATTTTGCACAAAATTATGCATCACTTTAAAATTTGTTTTGTACACTTAAAAAAATTCCATAGTTTAGCAAAAAGGCATCTACATTTAAATAATTATGGTAATAGTTAATAATCAATTGCAAGTTGCAAAAATAAAGTTAGCGTTCATTATTTTTTTCTTTGTTGGGCTTGGGCTTCTAGTGCCCTTTTTTGTAAGCCAATTTATAACAACCGAGCATTATATGATGTTAATTATTGGTTTAATGTTTCTATTAAGTGTTCTTTTTTTGGTAATTATTAAGCCTGAACATATTCATATGGTAGAGTTTAAAAATAGTTTGCAAATTAAAAACTACCCTGCACGGCCAATTTTAAGGCAATATAAAGCTTTTGAAATTAAGCTAAATTTATTGCACCACTTTGAAATACATAAAAGCTTTTTTAATAAAAAAGTAACATTGACTATATGGGTTAAAACAAAAAAAGGAGTTGGGAATTATCCACCTTTGAGCTTAAGTGCTTTGTCGAAAAATGAACAAAGCAAGTTGATAAAATATTTAAATCAACACTCAATTGACAAGAAAAAAAATATTATTCCAAGTTAAATAGTAATTTTGCTGTACAACAAAACAAAAATTATTAACAATAAAAAAAAAGCTTATGAAAAAA
>NBLH01000102.1:8020-8229 GCA_002084525.1 Bacteroidetes bacterium 4572_117
ACACTCAATTGACAAGAAAAAAAATATTATTCCAAGTTAAATAGTAATTTTGCTGTACAACAAAACAAAAATTATTAACAATAAAAAAAAAGCTTATGAAAAAAATTATTTTAACACTTGCATTATTAGTAGGAATATCAATATTTTTAAATGCCCAAATTGTATTCAGCACAGGGCAAACATTACAGAAAGGTGCATTTTCAATTGGT
>NBLH01000103.1 GCA_002084525.1 Bacteroidetes bacterium 4572_117
ACCCTGTCTTTTCCTCTCATGTTGTGTTCTTGCCCCGGATACACAAAATAATCAAGGGGCACGCCTTTTTTCACACATTCTTCAACAAAAGTAAGGCTGTTTTGCCAAACTACAACCGGGTCAACTGTTCCATGGATAATTAATAAGCGGCCTTTCAAGTCACCGGCCCTACCTAGCAAGCTTGTTTTTTTATACCCTTCTGGGTTTTCTTGTGGAGTATCCATATATCGTTCACCATACATCACTTCGTAAAATTTCCAGTCGATTACAGGCCCACCGGCAGCACCAACCTTAAAAGTTTCAGGATAATTTACCATTAATGAAGTAGTCATAAAACCACCATAGCTCCAACCATCAACCCCAATCCGCGATTGATCGACATATGGCAGGCTTTTTAAATATTCTACACCTTTCATCTGGTCAAGCATTTCCAATTGGCCACATTGGCGATGAATAACATTTTCAAACTCCAGCCCCCTGCCTGCTGAACCCCTGTTATCTAAAGTAAACATGATATAACCTTTTTGTGCCATATAGTGCTGCCATAAATTAGCACCACCAAGCCAACTGTCGGTAATCATTTGAGCATGAGGCCCTCCATATACGTAAACAACAACAGGGTATTTTTTATTTGGGTCAAAATCAACAGGTTTAATCATACGGTAGTATAAATCGGTTTTTCCATCGTCGGCCTTTAAAACACCAATATTCATTTCGCCCATTTTGTAATCTTGCATGGGGTTAGCAGCTGTTAACGCATTATTAATTTCTTTACCATTTGCATCAATAACACTTACTTTACTAGGAACAGTTGTACTTGAATAAGTATCAACAAAGTAAGTGTGCGAAGGGTTAAATTTTGCATTATGTGTACCTTTACCCTTTGATAAACGGAGCATTTTACCATTTTTTAAATTTACTTTGTAAATATGCCGCTCAAGTGGGCTTTCTTTTGTTGCCTGGATAAAAATATTTTTTTCTTTAGCATCAAAACCTAAAAATTCGGTTACCACCCAATTGCCTTTTGTTACTTGTTTAATCATTTTACCTGAAGTGTTGTATTGATACAGGTGATTAAAACCATCTTGTTCACTAAACCATAAAAATTGATTTGGTTTTGTTTTCATGAAAATCATATCATGCTCAGGTTCAACATATTTAGGGTGTTTTTCTTCAAATAAAGTTTGGATAAAGTTACCGGTACTAGCATCGTATTTGTTTAGTTTCATATGGTTTTGCCCACGGTTTAGTTCAGCGATATAAACAAATTTTTCTGATGGGTCCCAAGAAATTCGTGCCAAGTAATGATCATCTTTTTTTGTGTCCATAAACACAGTTTCGCCCTCTGTTACGTTATAAACACCCAAAGTAACTTGTTCGCTTGTTTCACCTGCCATAGGGTATTTTGTGTTTTTCAGGCTGGCAATACGTGTTGTAACATCTACCAAGGGGTAATCGGCCACCATAGTTTCATCTTTACGGTAAAAAGCCATAAATTTACCTTTTGGCGACCAAAAAATACCTTTGTCGATACCAAATTCCTGGCGATGTACATAGGCGTGGCCATTAACAATACCTTTGTCCCTATCTTTGGTAACATAAATTGCATCACTTTTATCGGCTACATATAAATTGTTTTCAACAGTATAAGCTAGTGTGTTGTTTCCTTTACAAAAAGAAAAATGTTTGGCCCTGTCATCGGTGGTATTATAAAACTCTATTTTTTTTGTGGCAACATTGTAAACCACATGATATGTTTTTGCGTAAAACGAAATGGCATCATTGCTATACCATTTATACTCAGCAATATATCTTAATGCGGGAAGGCTGTTTGCACGCAATGTTTTATTCAAATCTTCAAGTTTCACTAATGTGTCTTTTTTCATTGTTTTGGCATTAGCCTGAACAACCCTAGACCATTTTTCAACATAAGTATAATCCTGATTATTCCGCCATTGCAAACTATTTATACTTTTGGGATACAAATAATAACCTAAAATAGCATCGTTAATAGTTAGTTGCTTGTTCTGCGCAAAAGCTATAATGCTGATAAACAAGCTAATAAATAATAATATTCCCTTTTTCATAAAATCTTGCTTTTAATTAATAATGGGCTCTAAGATAAAGTTATTTTTGAATATTGATAAACCAATTTGCATGAAATAGTTAGTAAGTAAAATTTATATCATAAAATCATCAATTTTTGCAAACGTTTGCGAATTCGTTTGCACCGATTATTTACATGAAAATTCGTTTATCTTTATAATGCGTATGCAAAATGTTTGTAAATTTACGATAAAATATTTTTTTAATAGTTACAAAAAAATAATATTATGGTTACAAAACATATAATAGCGGTAATGGCTCTTATAGCCCTTAGTTTTTTTTCCTGTAATATGGAAAATAGTGCTTCAAATTCTGACAACAAAGTAGTGCAAAAAGATATTTCATATGTCCCGGAATGGTCAAGAAATGCTATTTGGTATCAAATATTTGTTGAACGGTTCCGTAACGGCGATACTTTAAATGATCCTAAAGTTATTGACATACAGGGAACATACCCTGATGAAACAGCAGCAGGGTGGAAAATTACATCTTGGGGGCACGACTGGTATCAACCCGATGATTGGTTTGCCAATTCAAGTCTGCCCGACCAATGGAATAATTTGCAAGCCCGAAGATATGGTGGTGATTTACAGGGTGTTATTGACAAGTTAGGTTATTTGCAATCATTAGGGGTTAATGCAATTTATTTTAACCCATTAAACGATTCACCTTCATTACATAAATACGACCCGCGGCATTGGAGGCATATCGACCGTAATTTTGGCCCCGACCCCATGGGAGACAAAAAGATTATTGATGCAGAAAACCCAATTGATCCTAAAACATGGAAATGGACAAGTGCCGATAAATTATTTTTAAAAGTTATAGAAGTATGCCACAAACGAGGGATGAAAGTTGTACTTGATTATTCATTTAACCATACTGGTGCTGAATTTTGGGCATTTAAAGATATTCAAAAGAATGGGGGGAAATCGAAAGTTGCAGATTGGTACGAAATTGAAAGTTTTGATAATCCTGATACCAAGGAAAACGAATTTTCTTACCATGGCTGGGCCGGTGTAAAATATATGCCCGAAATGAAAAAAGACATCGTTGGCGATCGTAATGAAATGCCTTTTGAAGGCAACTTACATAGCCAGGGTGCAAAAAACCATATTTATTCAGTTGCAAAACGATGGTTAGACCCAAATAAAGACGGCAACCCTGCCGATGGTATAGATGGTTACCGATTAGATGTTGCGGCTGAGGTCCCCATGGGTTTTTGGGTAGAATTTAGGAAAAAAGTAAAGAAAATTAACCCTGAGGCTTATATTATTGGTGAAATTTGGTGGAAAAGTTGGCCTGATGAGCTTATGTTCCCACACAATTTTTTACAAGGAGATATGTTTGATGCTATCATGAATTATCGTTGGTTCCGCCCGGCAAGGCATTTTTTTGCTGATGCCCCGGAATCTATGAAACCTAGCGAATTTGTTGTCGCTTTAAAAGACAAGCTACGCGACATCGATACGGCACGTTTGCAATCAATGATGAATTTGCTTTCAAGCCACGATGCACCTCGTATTTCCACTTCGATTTATAATAACGGCAAATATAAATATCAGGTTAAACCCTATGATAATCAAGAATATAAAATTGATAAGCCTGATGGAAAAACCCTTGAGATACAAAAAATGTTGTTGATACACCAATTCACATTTATAGGTTCACCACATATTTGGTATGGCGATGAAGTAGGTATGTGGGGTGCAGATGACCCTGATACGCGAAAACCTATGGTTTGGCAAGATATAGATTATGAAAATGAAACAACACACCCATTTAATAAGCCAAGGAAAACTGATGTGGTGGAGCAGGATACTATTTTATTAAGTTACTATAAAAAATTGATCCAAATCAGGAAGACATATCCAACCCTTGCTTATGGCAACATTGTTTTTAGCCTTGCCGACGATGCGAATAATACTTTTGCATACAGTAGGAATTATCAGGGTCAGGAAATTGTTGCAGCTTTTAACAAATCAACAGATAAAAAAACATTAACAATCCCTATTAAAAAGAATGGCATTTTCAAAAATGCGATGGATGAAAAACAAACTTTTGAAGCTAAAAATGGTATGCTATCTGTTGAATTAGGGCAATATAAAGCTATTATTTTAGTAAATTAGCTTCTACTATCATTTTAGTGAATGAATTGTTTTTAATGTTACAAGATTTATAATATTGTTAGGGTGGGAAGTTGGAAGACCGAAGTCGGAAGTGTGCAAACTTCGGTCTTCTGACTTCAAACTACTATCCCATTTTTTATTTATTATTCACTTTTTTTATATACATTAAGTTTGCAGTAATACCGTAAATTAAAACTTATAACCAAGCGTAATGCTAATTTGATCTTGAACATGGTGTAAGTTTGCCCATTCAGCCAAGCCTGCATCATATTCGTACATCATATAATCATCATCCGAAAATGAGTGGCTAAAAGCAATATCGATATAAGTGTCGATTGTTTTTAGCCCTATACCAAGCGAGTATGATTTTACAGAACCAGTTGCGTTAAAAGTTGAACTTGTAGCAGAGCTATAGTATGAAATACCACCCCTGAGGTAAATTGGTGCTAACCTTATTTCGACCCCTCCCCTAAAATTGTGGCCGGCCCTAAAATTTTCAGAAATAATGCTATTTGCATCTTCAAAATCATCAACAAGGTCAGCCCTAAGCCTTGCTTTTGAGTAATTAACATATTCATAATCAGCCGATAAGATTCCTATTCTTGATAAAATTAGGGCAACACCTGCAACTGCCCTAAATGGCGTGTATAGTTCATAATTATATTCGTATTCATCTGTTTGTGCAAAATAATACGATTTTCCATTATCATCGGCTGTGCGCCAATTTGTTTTCATCGAATTAGAATAAATATCTTTCATTGTATAAAAAGTGGGTGTATGAAACGCAAGGCCTAGCCTGAAATAATTAACAGGCCGATAAATCATCCCAAACTTAAAATTAAACCCAGAACCTTCAGTTACAACAGAATCAACAAAATTAAAACTTTCGAAATCAGAAGCTAAATCTTGTGATTCCTCTGTAAATTTAGATATTTCTTCATAATGGATTTGTTGGATACCAAAAGTAGCACCTATCTGTAAAATATCATCATAATTCCCACCTAATGAAAAAACGTACTCACCAATCCCCCCACGGGTTTGTATATTTTTTTTCTGGTTTTCGCCATAAATATCATATAAAGGATGGATGTACCTTTTTTCGATATCGCCGGGTATTGTGTCGGTTGCATAAGTGTCAAAAGCCAACCATTCTAAATCATATAGTTCTTCAGGAGTGTAGCCATCAGATTTAATCATAAATAAATCGAGGTATGAGCTATTGTTGTTTGTTGCTTCAATGGTAATGTCCTTTGAAAAATTCCTTAACCGGTTATATCCTACCCCAAAGGCTACGGTCCTCCAGCCGGAATCGTCTTCCTGATACGATTTTAAATTTAAAATTGCCCCAAAACTGTTGATGTTTGCATGTATGTGGTCATCCTGCGATGTTTCGTTAAAATAATCAGCTTTTAAACTTGTTGAAATAATACCGGGGGCAAAAACAATCCTGCTTTTTTTGAACATCCCAATTCCTGCCGGGTTTGTACTAAGTATCGAAAAATCAGCGCCAAGCGCACTAAAAGCACCACTCATGCCCATATATCTGCCTGTACCACCATGTGTTAAAAACGAATATCTTAAGGCATCGTTCTCGTTTTGGGCAAAAAAATGCGTTGAACTAAGCAATATCAAAATAATTATAAAAACTTTTTTAACCATAACAATCTATTTAAAGATAATTAATACTAAATAATAAACTTAGCGAAGCTTCGCTACAAATAAAAAAACAGGAACGTTGATAACACTGCTTTAACGGATTCACACTGATTTTTATTTAGCTTAAAACATACTAATAGGAATTTAGGGTGTAAAAAATAACGCTACGTTTCTCTTAATGCTGAGTATCGTAAACAAAACTTTCAGTCAAACTTAATTAAATTGACTTTACTGAACCAATGGGGCTTTCTCAAACTAACACCATAAATTTACCTTTTCCTTTTTGAACCTGAAGATGAATTTGACCTGGTACTGCTTGATTTGCTTGAACTTCCAGAACTTTTATATGATGAGCTGCTAGATCGGTTTGATGACCGATTTGAACTTGGCGATCGGTTTGGACTTGAAGAACTTTTATAAGATGAGCCACTAGACCGATTTGAGCTCGATGGTTTAGTATATGACGACCGGATTGAGCTGCTTGACCGATTTGTTCTTGACCGATTAACATTTGATGACGACCTGTTATTATATGAGCGGTTCACATTTGATGATCGGTTAGAGTTGGACGCCCTATTAGTGTTTGACCTGTTCACATTTGACGATCTATTAGAATTGGACGATCTATTAGTGTTAGATCTATTCACATTCGAGGACCTATTTGTATTCAATTGGATCCTGTTTCCAGATGATCGGTTAACATTTGTGTTTGAACTCCTGTTTGCATTTCCTGAGTTTGTCCTGTTAACCCTGTTATAATTCGTAATCCTTGTTACATTCGACGAACGTCCGCTTGAATTCCTGGTATCCGACAGCCTGTTCCCCGATCGATTGCTTGAGTTGCTTATTTTATGAGTCTTATTACCGTTGTCAGGTAAAACTCTTGTCCTTGTACCATTGTTGCTAAGCCTGTTTGTTGGTCCACGGTGTTTTTGGACCCTGTTTGTTTCACTTATATAATTAGATGTTGACCCGTAATAATGGTTGTTGTAATAATTATTGCCATAATATGAATTGTAGCTGGAATATGAGTAAGGGTCATAAAATGGGCTATAGTACCCATATGGGTTGTAATAGTTTAAGTTGTTATAGCCATAAGGGTTGCCATAATATCCGCCTCTGTAATAGAATGGGTCGTAATAGCTGCCAGCATAATAAGGGTTGTTTGAATAATATGAATCATAAGGGCTGTAAGAATTGCCAAATGAAAAGCCTATGCTAAAGGATGGCCTATAAAAATTGTTCCAGTTCCTGTAAAACCCATTTGAAAAATAAGACCCTGTATAACCTGAACCATGGAATTTTTTTAACCTATCTGAATATGAAATCTCATCGCCTGAATCATCTTCGTCCTCAACATTATATAAATCACTTTCATTCAAAATACTTTCAAAATTATTGTCGTCATCATCAGAGTAAACCACATGGTCATCTAACTCGCCGGCTAACCCGTTAGCATTATTATAATTGTTGTCAAGTAGCCCTGCATTATTGTTATTTTCTTCAACCACCTCATCAGTTGTATTGTTTTCCCTATAATATGGGCTCATAACAACTCCTGTATTGCTGTTTTCACTGTATCCTGATTCAGAAGTGCTTTCAGATACAGTTTGATTTGTCAATTGTTTATTTTTTTGCTTTTTAGAGCTGTAATACAAATCGTCATAATCGGCTGAGAATTTTGTAGTTCCACAACCACCTATTAAGATAGATATTATTATTATTTTTATATACACTATAGTTTTCATATCCCTACTTTTTAAGTTTGAAAATATTTTATGTGTTATTGCCTGATTTTTGCGTTTCTTAAAAATTAAACCCTTTTACATATTTTACGGTGTTTAACTAACATTTATTGCAAAGTTACGTAACTTTTTTAATACTTTTATTATAATAGGCTAACTATAACTATTGCTTTAAATATAATCATACTTGATTAATACATGAATAAATTGCATTTCAGGTTTATGGTCACCTGCTTTTTTACACCTGAAGGTATTATCTATCCAT
>NBLH01000104.1 GCA_002084525.1 Bacteroidetes bacterium 4572_117
AACTATCTTTTAACGATATTACATGGGCAAGATTTTGGGTTATAATAGAATCTTTCTGCAAACCTGTTAAATTCAGTTCAACTTGTTTAAAATCAATGCTTTGAAAATAACTTAGATATCTTTCAATAGCTGTTTTGTTAAAGTTTTTAATTAGTTTGTTTTCAAAATTTGTTAAGCTGTACTGCCCTTTATTGTTTTTGATAGAATACGATTTTTCTTTATTTTTAATATTGCTA
This sequence comes from Bacteroidetes bacterium 4572_117, assembly GCA_002084525.1. Lineage (GTDB taxonomy): Bacteria > Bacteroidota > Bacteroidia > Bacteroidales > NBLH01 > NBLH01. Next base: position 237 of record NBLH01000104.1, read on the forward strand.
TGCGATATGCTGAGGATTTGCCCTGCTTTTTTATTAAGGATAGATTTGTTGCGCCAAAATAAACTGTTTACCGAAACAATATGTGTTAAGTCGTCAACAAAACCAGACGAATTTACAATACAGACACCAATTTTGTTTTTGTATATATAATTTCCTGTTCCATGTTTATTTATTTCAGATATGGTAAATTGGTTTAGTAGCTTGTTATTTGAATATATTGTTATTTCAGTCCCTGTTTTTTTTAAATCATCCAAAATATTATTTGCTGATTTTTTTGATACAGGTGAAACCAGGTTTAGATTACTAAAAGTTTGTAAAAATTTATTAATCACAAGTTTATTCACCTGAAAAGTATCGTTAACCATCCATGTTTTGTCTGACTTGGTTAAATTTAATGTTTGTACCCCTTTTTTTATTACAACTTTATCAATTGTTGTTATGTTGTTAATATTAAAATCATTAACTGAAACAGCATTGTTTTTTTTATTTGTAAAGTACCATGCAATTGCAATAAGGCCAAGTACTAAAATTATTAAATTGGTTCTTTTTGACATGCTTTGTTTATTGGTTATTAGTCAATTTGTCATTTGTCATTAATTGATCATTGAGTCATTTATTAATTAGTTATTGGTTATTTAGTCATTGGCTATTTTGCACGAAAAGTGGTTTAATTTTCAATTGCCCAAAAAAATGCATGATACTGAATATTAGGCTGATAGATGGTTCAGTAATTAAAATTCAATACTCAATAACCAAAGCAACATTATGCATTCAACACTCAACAATTCAATAACCAATGACTTAATGACCAATGACTTAATTCAATACTCAATAACCAAATAAACAACATTAATCATTCGCCCGTGTATTTTCTTTTTCGTATGTATGTTGCAATTATTCCGAATAAAATTATAAAAATAATAGGGATTATTGTGTTTATTAGTTGCCAGAATACTTTTTCCGAGCTTGTTTTGTTTTTATCTAACAACCGAAGCTTGATTTCCCTTAAACGAATAGACATTAAACCTTCATCGTCGCATAAATAATTAACAGAATTTACTATTAACTGTTTATTCCCTTTAAAAGTTTTTCGTGTATTGATATCAAAACCTAATGGGTATACTTCCCCTTTTGCCGATAGTTCATTTTTAATAACAGAACTACCTGAAATAACAATCATTTTAGTATTTTTGCTTTTTGCGATTATTTTATTACCCTGTGTTATTTTTTGATCAACCAATCGGTTTTTAAAGTTTGAATCGAACTTTCCTTCAAGTAGTACAGCTACTGGCACTTTTGACTGATTAAACAAGTTTTCGTTTGGCTTTGTTTGTGCCTGCAGTAAATTTATTTCAGCCGGGGCATAGTCGAACTTTGCCTTTGGCGAAGAGTGCAAAAGTATTGTTTTTTTCACATCGGGTGAAGATGAAACGGTGTCGAGCGATCCGGGGAATTCAAGCCTGATAACATCAAGGTATTTATTAATTTCATTTGTGTTATCTGAAAGAATTACAGGGAAATAAGTCCATGGGTAAAGCTGTATTTTTGTTTGGCCATCAGATCCACGCCTGGGCATACCTATTTTTGCACATTGTGCGTCTTGCAACAATCCCGGATTTACCCTTACACCATATCTAAAAAGCTGATCTTCAAGCTTTAAGTCAAGCGGCATTGCTATTGTTATGGGTGAATATTGTAAGCTGTCCATGTTAATTTTTGCACCATCTACAAGCCATAAAACTTTTCCACCTTTCATAACATACTGGTCAATTACAAATTTATCGCCCGTTGAAAACTTGCTGATTGGGCCCGCAATTATTACTGTCTTAAAATTATCTAATATCCCATACATCCCACCTATTACACCACGCTTTACTTCGTAATATTCCGACAATGTGTTGGTAACATCCATTACCTGATATTCGCCGAACTCGCCATGTCCTTCTAAAAAAGCAATTTCGGGTTTTTCCCCTTTGGTTAATTTCCTGATAGCATTTGTTAATTCATATTCCATTGATTGTACAGAATTATTTATATTCTCCTCGCCATCAGGCTTATACCTTGGGTTGCTTTTTAATAGGTTAACACCCATTTCTTTTCCTTTATAAACCACTATTACACCAGGGAACACCATTTTTTGCATTGTTTTTCCTTCATCAGATGTTTCCTGCGATTCAATTGGTACAAGGCCTTTTTCGAATAATTGTTTATATAAAGCAAAACGTACTTTTTTGTCAGGATTTTCACTTGGGTTAATAAAATGGTAACTTATATCGTTGCTGGCATAAACTTTAAATTCTTCCAGCAAATCTGATAAAGATTTCCTCATTCTTTTAAAACCGATAGGCAAATCATCGCCATCAAGGTAAATTTTCACATACAATTCATCGTCGAGGTTTTCGAGTAGCTTTTCGCTTTGTTTGGATATAGTAAACCGTCCCTCAGAAGTCATATCTACCCTAACAAGTAAAAATGTAACAATATAGTTTACCAAAATAATTGAAACAAGTACAAGGATAAACCGGACAATTTTTTGTTTCAATATATTCTTTTTTATAATTTTTCTGCTTTCGAGAACCAGTTTAGTTAAATAGATAAAAAGTGCAGGTACAGAAATAAAATAGGTAGCATCCCTTAAATCTATAACCCCTCGGCTAATAGATTTGTAATGCTCGTTAATCCCTAAATTTAAAATAGTTTGTGAAATAGCACTTAAAAAGCTTAAACTACTGATTGATTCGAAACCGATATATGTAAAAAAGGAAACAATTAATGCAATTAAGAATGCAACTATCTGATTTTCAGTTAATGACGAAGCAAAAACACCAATTGAAACGTAAATAGCAGCCAGAAAAAACAAGCCAATATATGAACCCCAAACACCGCCAAAATCAACATTTCCCTGTGGTGTGCCTAGTTGATATATTGTGAATAGGTAAATTAAAGTTGGTATTAATGAAAATAAAACCAAAACTAAACCTGCAAAGTATTTTGCAAGCACAATTTGCATTTCTGTAAGTGGTTGTGTAAATAGAAATTCTATTGTGCCCGATTTTTTTTCATCGGCAAATAAACGCATACTTACTGCCGGCACCAAAAATAAAAATACCCAAGGCGCGATAATAAACAGGGGGTCTAAACTTGCATAACCATTGCTTAAAATATTAAACTGCCCGGGGAAAACCCATAAAAACAAGGCCGTAGATAAAAGAAAAACGATAATAACAATATAACCGGTCAGTGAACTAAAAAAACCGTTAATTTCTTTTTTAAGTAATTGGAACATATAACTAGTAATTGGTAACTGGTAATTAGTCATTTATAATGGCAAATCGAATATTGGTCAACCATTTAACAATTCAACAATTTAACAACTCAACCATTCAATTGCTAATAAAAAAACAAATTTAAAGAAATGTATAAGAAAAGGAAAGTTTATGTGTAAAATATTATAAATATTGAGTTAGTTCAAAGAACTGAAAGGAATATCCATTAATTCAAAATTTTTCCAATCTTTATAAGTGTAATGCCACCACTCTTCGTTATAAATGGTAAATCCGTGTTTTGTCATAACATTTTTAAGTATTTGACGATTTTTTAGTGCCGTATCAGGTAAATCAAGATATGAATGGGCTGCTTTTTCAGTAAAATCATCAAAAGGCGTAGGCATTTCAAGTTCTTTTTGGCTTGCCAGGCTAATCAATGAAACATCAACCGCACAACCCCTATTATGTATTGAACCCGTTTTTGGTGAGGCCACAAAATTTTTATCGGGATATATTTCATAAAATTTCACTGTTGCTGAATAGGGCCTATATGCATCGTATATTTTCAAAGCAATACCTTTTCCGTTTAATTCATTTTGAATTTTCACTAAGGCATCGGCAACAGGTTTTCTTACAAATGCTTTTGGCGATTTATAAATTTGCTGTTTTGTAAAATTGTTTTTTGTGGCGTAACGGATATCAAGTACAATATCAGGGATTATTTTTTCAATATCAACAAGGGTTTTTTCAGGTTTTTCTTTAATTAATTTGGTATAGGTTTCAATATCTGAAATAACAACAAGTCCGTAAGGGTTTTTGTTTTGTTTTTTTTGATTGCAGTTTACCGATAAAAGCAATAAAAACACTATAATAATGTTTGTCGATACAAATTTAATTGTTTTTTTCATTGGTTTAAAGTTTTGTTACTCGTTTATAAGTGCTTTTAATACTGCTATACGAAGTTATAATTATCTGACAAATAGGCTGAAAGCCTTATTTAATTCAGCCTTTCAGGCTGATTATTAGTACGTTTTAAGTTCGTAAAGTAGTATTAATAAACATTAATGATTATACCTGCCTGCAATGCCCAAATGTCATTCGATTGATAATAATTTTGATAAATCCCGCCCATAGAAATATACATATTTACTTTTTTTAATGCCGCAATACGTTTTTTATAGTTAATACCCACCTCAAAAAAAGGAAATGCCGATGTTGAATAATCCATCGAAAACCGTGTGTCAAAATTAATATAATCGGCTTTATTTGCAAGCAAGAATTCAAAACCAATGTAATGTTCACTAAAAGTAGATTTTAAATATCGTTCGTTTTGTAGGCCAGTACCTAAAGTGAGTGCAAATTTTTCACTTGCATAAATATTAAAGAGCAACAATAGCTCAAGTGAGCTAAATGAATTTGGAAAGCCATCGGTATATTCTGTTAATGCATTAAAGCGAAAATCAACTGATAAGATATTAAAATTTAGCCTAAGACCGGGCAAAAAGTTAATGTAAGTGCAATTTTTATTTTTGGAATAATGTAGGCCAGGGGCAAACAACGCCCTCACATCAAGCGATACAGAATCTGGCTTTTGCGTATATAAATTGGAGGCATTATTAGTTTTTTCAATTTTATTGTGTTTGTTAATTGTTGTATTTGGAATAACCGTATTTTCCTGTTCAATAGCATTGTTAACAATGTTTTTGTTTATGCTGTCAGTTAATTGCGTTAATGCAACACCCTGATATTCATTGACTTGTGTATTGGTGTTGTTTTTACTGTTTTGCTCATGTTGTTTTTGTGTTTCGTATTTTTTTAAACCCAAATCATATTTAGGGTAAAAAGTTACATCATTGTTTTCTTCCGACCCACTTGATTCGAACAATATATGCAACAAATCAAAAATAAGGCCTACATTTGAACAACCGCATCCATCATTATCGCTACTGCTACTACTTGAAGAACTATATGAAGATGAGCTAGATGAAGATTTGTTTTTATTTTGCTTTGCTTTGTTTTTAATGTCGCTTATTTGGGCATTTGACACAAAAATACCTGCTAGGAAAAAACTTATGAAAAAAATGATAATTCGGGAATTGATATTATGCATAAATATATGTTTTATTACGTTGTGAACGGCGAAGCTCTCACCGTGGGTAAACTTTGTTAAAAAAAATCAGTGTTCTCAGCGTTCCTATTTTTTGTTTGTAGCGAAGCTACGCTAAGTTTAGTGAACATTTACGATTAAACCACCCTGCAAAGCCCAAATATCTTGCGATTGATAATAGTTTTGATACATCCCGCCAAGGCTTATATGCATAAAAACATTATCAAAAGCAGCAATTCGTTTCTTATAGTGTACCCCTGCCTCAAAAAATGGGAATGCTGATGTTGCGTAATCCATTGAAAAGCGGGTGTCAATATCTAAATAATCTTTGTTTTTGTTTAAGCCAAATTTAAAACCTATATAATGTTCATTAAAATAGGAGGCTGAATATTTTTCGTACTGTACACCTGAACCAAAATTAAGCCTAAACGTTTCAACGGGTTCAATATTTAGCAAAAAAAGCCATTCCCACGAACTGAAAGAATCAGGGAAATCATCGGCATATTCTGTTAGTATATTAAAACGGAAATCAGTAGAAAAAGCACCCAGATTACCCCTAACCCCGGGTAAAAAATTAACATAGGTGTAATTTTCATGTTTAGAATATTGCAAACCAACAGCTACATTGGCACGTGCCTCAAATGATAAAACAGTTGGGTCTTTCTCCAATAGGTTTATAATTGACCTGTGATTTTCAACCATTAGGCTAAAAAACATACTTGCACCTGTATTAAAACAGCAGCTAAAAGCATCGGCAATACAACCTACGCCAAGATCATCAGATGAATCGTCTGACGAAAAAGAAGTGCCAGATTGTTTATTGTTTTTATTTTCTTTTGAATTTTTTTTAATATCTTCTATTTGCGCATCAGCACATAAATAGCTGGATAATAGCACAATAAGGGCGAGTGTTTTCGATATAGATTTTCGCATATTTATAGTTTTTAATACATAGTATTATTTTTCAATTATAATTCCATTAAATTTGCATATTTTTAACAATTATAATAAATATACGATAAATCTTTTATAACTAGTATACACATTATGAAGAAAAAACCCCTATATACAAAAACGATTTTAATTGCTATAATAGTATTTGCAGGCCTGTCAGTTATTGCCTCAATTTATCTGTACGGGATAATATATTCGAATAATATCTTATTAAAAGACAAAGAAGTTTTTTATTTGTATATCCCTTCAAATGCAAAATTAAACGATGTTACGGATTCGTTATCAAAAAATAAAATTTTAAAAGACACAGAAAGCTTTTTATGGGTAGCCGATAAAAAAAAGTATAAAAAACCTAAGGCAGGCAGGTATGAAATAAAGGCAAATATGACTAATAACGACCTAATTAACATGCTAAGGGTAGGGAATCAAAAACCTGTTAAGCTGACTTTTAATAACATAAGGACAATACAAGAACTTGCTTTAAAAGTTTCGCAGAAATTAGAGGTAGACTCTATAACATTAGTTGAACTTTTAAGCGACAAGCAATTTTTAAAAACTTATAAGTTTTCAAGCAATACAGTTATAAGTATGTTTATACCAAACACTTATGAGTTCTACTGGAATGTTTCGGCAAAGGCTTTTTTTAAAAAAATGAATAATGAATACGAAAAATTCTGGACAAAAAAACGTTTACAAAAGGCAAAAAACATGAATATGACACAGCTTGAAATATCAACCCTTGCATCAATTGTACAAGCTGAACAATCAATGCACAACAACGAAAAAGCAAGGGTAGCAGGTTTATATATTAATAGGTTGAATAAAGGTATGTTGTTGCAATCGGATCCTACAGTTGTTTATGCTATTGGCGATTTTTCAATTAGGCGGGTGTTGAATCGCGATAAAGAAATTGATTCACCTTATAATACTTATAAATATTCAGGTTTGCCGCCTGCACCAATTAATTTACCTGAAATATCGTCGATTGATGCAGTATTAAATTACGAAACCCACGGCTATATATTTATGTGTGCAAAAGAAGATTTTTCGGGTTACCATAATTTTTCAAGGACGACTGCGCAACATATGATTTTTGCCAGGCGATACCAAAGGGCACTTAATAAAAAAAAGATTTACAGATGAGGCCCTTGTTGAGGGAACTTATCGCAATAATTTTGTTTGAAATGATGAGCCTAGTCTAAAAAGGGTGAAAAAGTACAATCTGAAAATCAGGATTTACCCCTAACCCTAAAGGGCGTCCTGATTTTCAGCAACTTCGCCCTTTAGGGTTGGGGTAAT
>NBLH01000105.1 GCA_002084525.1 Bacteroidetes bacterium 4572_117
AAAAGAACCTGTTGTTTGAAAACCCAAATCTCACTGAAAAAACATCAACCTACCCCTACCACAATTAGCATCGCCCCAAAAACCAAAAAAGTAATTCACTTCAATCATTAATTTTGCACTAAATGGTTTGGTTTCAACACTTGATGCACTTGTATGGTAAACACCATCATCAAGGACATAAAAACTTGAGTTTTCGACAAAATTGCCCAAAGCATAGGTTCCCCTTAAGCCAAGGTTTACAGCAAAACGATCGCCCCTAAAAGCAGCAAAGCCAAGCCCAAACATAACACTTGTATATTGTGTTTTAAAATTACCAAAATAGTTGGTTCTTGCTGGTACGGTTACAGTACCCGTATTTGTTTCATTAGCCGATTTTAACTTTGTTAAAACAGGCCCAGCTTCAAAATAAAACCCAAAATCGCTGGTATACCTTAACTCCAAAACCATATCAAACGATTTAAACTCTTGAGTTTTATCATAGATGGTGTTACCGGTATTAATACTGTATTCTTGGTTGAAGCTTGAAAACAAAGGTTCAACAAAAATACCAACATTATCGCCAAATGTTACACCAAACCTACCGCCAAAATTATATGCAGGGCTTGCAAAATCAATATTTGCATCTTCATCGGCAATAACATCGCTATTAACCAGTATAGAATTGCCATATCCTGCTTTAGCAGAAATACTAAGCCATTTAATTATTTTACCCCGTTTTTTTTGGGCATAAAAATTTGTTGACAATAAAATCATAACAAGTAAAAAAGCAATTTTTTTCATGATAAATTATTTTTACAATGATGAATAGTAACTGATAGAAAACTATACCATTATGACCCCAATATGTAGTTGATAGCTGGGATGAAATAGCTTGTTCCTAGAACTTGTAGTTAAAAATTTTTCAGGCTAAGCTAAGCTTTTTTTTGTAATTTAACAGCCGTTCCATAAGCAAGTAACTCGGCTGATCCTTGCATAACTGCCGATGTTGTAAAACGCATACATACAATACCATCTGCACCACTGTTTTTTGCATTTTCGCTCATTCTATCTATAGCTTGTTCTCGCGATTCAGCAAGCATTTTAGTATATTCGGTAATTTCACCGCCTACAATTGTACGCAAACCTGCCAAAATATCTTTACCAATATGGCGGGCACGAATTGTATTACCTTTAACTAATCCAATGGTTTCAACTATTTGGTAGTCTGAAAACTCATCTTGTGTAGTAATTAATATTTTTCCCATTATTTATCTACATTTTTTGAATAATAATCATCTTCTTTATTTTCCATACGATCTTTAACCACTTTCGCAAACAGAAAGCCAATACCAATAATAACAATTAAGCCAATAAGCCCAAAGGGAAAGGCAACAATCATTCCGGCAAGCATTGCTATAAGCCATCCTGCAGCAACTACTGACAATAAAATATAACCTATTCGTTCCATAAACCTATTTTTTTATAATAGCAATATACGAAAAATATTAATATCAAGTTTAAATAACTAGGTAAATAAATTTCAGAAAGTTTTATTAAGTATTGAAATAAAGATGAATGATTTAAAAGTAATTGTTTATTTTTGCACTTGCGGATGCTTATTTTTTAGGCCTAAAGCATAGGTAAAAGTAATATAATCCTTGAAACAAAACCTGACTTTATAAACAAATGCCAAGTAGGCAAACAAATTAATATTTATAAATAAAAAAGTAAAAAAATTATGGTAGTTGAAGTAACTGATGCGAATTTTGAAGAAGTTGTGCTTAAATCGGATAAACCGGTAATTGTTGATTTTTGGGCAGTTTGGTGTGGCCCATGCAGAATGATAGGCCCTATTGTTGACGAAATGTCAACAGAATATGAAGGAAAAGCAGTGATGGCTAAAATGGACGTAGATGCAAATACTAATGTACCCGGCCAGTTTGGTATTAGAAATATCCCTACAATACTATTTTTTAAAAATGGCGAAATTGTCGATAAACAAGTTGGGGCTGTACCAAAAAAAGTGTTAGCTAAAAAATTAGATGATTTGTTATAATATTAACAACTAAATTGAAAAACACACTCGACATTCAAAACTTTCAACAATTTGACAATCTGGAATTTCTTGCAAATCAGGTTGTTGAAGGTTTTATTACTGGTTTGCATAAAAGCCCTTTTCATGGGTTTTCGGTTGAGTTTGCCGAGCATCGCCTTTACAACAAAGGTGAAACCACTAGGCATATCGACTGGAAATTATTTGCCAGGACAGATAGGTTGTATGTGAAAAAATACGAAGAAGAAACCAACCTCCGTTGTCAAATCATTATTGATACTTCTTCATCAATGTTATTTCCCTTTACGGAAAAATTCCCGAAAAATAAGTTGTCGTTTTCTGTAATCATAGCATCTGCCCTTATCTACCTTTTACGAAAACAGCGTGATGCAGTTGGATTAACACTTTTTTCAGATAAAATTGAATTACAGACCGATGCAAAACTTTCAACGGTACATTCAAAACGTATGTACGCTGAATTGGGTAAACTGTTGCAACGTGAAAATTACCATCTCAAAAAAAACACATCGGTTACTAGCGTGCTGCACGATGTAGCCGAACTAATTCATAAACGTTCACTGGTAATTATTTTTAGCGACATGATAGCCCAGGAAGATCCTGAAAAAGTTTTCTCTGCACTTCAACATTTACGTTACAATAAACACGAAGTAATTCTTTTTTATGTTGTTGATAAAAAACATGAACTTGAATTAAAGTACGAAAACCGCCCACATAAATTTGTAGACCTGGAATCGGGAAAAACCATAAAGTTAAACCCAAATGATGTACGCCAATTGTACCAAAAACAATCGATGGCTTATTTTGAAGAGCTTAAAGTGAAGTGCGGGCAATACAATATTGATTTTGTAGAAGCTGATATTAACAGCGACTTTCGGGATGTTCTCTCCTCGTATCTAATAAAAAGAAAAAAATTATACTAGAGTTGTATCACACATCAATTAACGGGAAAATCTGCTAGATTTGTATTTGTAAAGCAATGACAGTCAATCACTTGCTTAACCTTAAATTAATTAAAGCCTAACAGGTTTTATCTGACAAATAGGCTGAAAGCCTTATTTAATGCAGCCCAAGGCAACGCCTTGGGTAAAAAGAACAAAATGTTTTTACGGACTGAAAGTCCAGCTTAATTTGATATAAGCTCCTTTTAAAAATTAATTGTATAATTCTATAATAAACGTCTAAAACAAATACGGAAAGTATACACCCGTCCGACCGCTTTGAGCGGTAGTACGGATATGTTCCGCAAAATAATATGCCGCTTGTTATAATTTGATATTTGAGTGAATATCAATCATTTATTCTATTCAGGGTTTACATATAAAAAGCACTGGTGCTGATAAGTTGGGCTTCAGCCCGCAATTAATTTTAATGTTTACCATAACCCAAGGCGTTGCCTTGGGCTGAAATGATTTAGCCTTTCAGGCTGCTTATTAGTAAGTTTTAAGTTCGTAAAGTAGTATTAACAATTTAACCATTTAAAGTATAACAAAATTTGCTAACCAATAATTTGCCTTGCAGTTTGTACGCCGCATTCAAAAATTTTGTGTATAGCTTTGCTGTTCGTATGGTATCCGCCTGTTTTGGTTGTATACTGCCTTATCACAATAATTTCTACCCCATCTTTACGGCTCTTTTCTTTAATAACCTTTCTTGGAACCTCAACAGATTCGTAATATTTTTTTATCAACTGAAATTCAGGTTTTGCTACTAGCACAACATAAAAGTAAGGATAGTCTTTTCCTTGCACGTTATTTATTGAAGTTTGGGCATACATCCCTAAAAAACCCTCCGGTTGCCCTTTGAACTCAACCTTCATTTTCACATCCGATGGGAGTTTTTTTTCCTTGCCCCTAACCCACATCATAAAATTTACTTCATCTTTAGCCAAATCCTCACCAAAGTTTTTCATTATCCTACGGTAAATATTTATTTTATTTATCAATTTAGGTAAGGTGGTAATTCTTTTAATACCCGTGAACCAATGTGGAAACAACATTATGGCAATATTAATTGCAACAATCTCAATTCCAGGATTATAAGTCCCAAAACCATATACATAAAGAATAAAAATCGCAAAACCTAAAAGTATAAAAAAGGTAACACCCATAGGGTTACTGATATCAATAGCGCTTATATCCCAACGTTTTACTTTTGTATTAAGTTTAACAATATTATCAAGCTGTTCTTTATCTGTTTTCACCCAATCGGCCCCAGCTTTATAACTTGCAAGTTTAATACGGTTGTCGTAACCTTTTACAATAAGCAGAAGGTTGCCTGCCAGCACAAATATTGCCCCCGGCATAACTTCATAACTATAATACTGGATAACAAATCCAATAAAAATTAAAAAAACACTTAAGCCTAGCCTTATATTATATGGTAAAGATTTCCAAATATGGAAAATAACAATGCCTTGCTCCTCTTTTGATAATAGTAATGTGCCCATAATTTATATTGTTAATTACAAAATTGCCAAAATGTTCTATTATTTTTAATAAAAACTCAAACTTTCTTTTTTATCTTAATTTGTGTCTGTCCAAAAGTCAAATCTTTTTAAAACTTACCAAGTCTTAAAGACTTTGCAAGTTGTGTATCAACTTAGTAAGTTTTTTCAACTTGCTAAGTTTTGTTGAAATTAAAAAAAAACATGCTTTATAGATAAACTAATTAAGCTCTTGTTAAAATTAATTATATAATTCTAATTTGATATTTGATAGAATATCAATTACTTATACTACTTAGGGTTTACTTATAAAAAAGCACTGGTGCTTAATTCATCATATCCCATATTTCGCCAATAAAGCGGACAGGCCCCGTTACAAACCGCAAGGTGCTCGCAAGCTTGGCAAATTTCATGTGCATACTCTTTATTCCTGAAATGTTTTGCCTGGCTGCCCTGCCATATTTCGGCAAAACTATTATCCATTAAATTACCCACAGGTTCATCGTACGAAGAACATGGCAAAATGTCGCCATTTGGTGCAACAGATATTAACCCGTCGCAAGCTGCGCAACCTTTATTACCCAATTCGTTTGTAATTGTATTAAACATACACATAGGTATTGGCGAATACCACATAAACTCAACAGCCCATTTTTTGCTTTCGCGCTGAATATCTAAAATAATTGGCCCTACCTCGCTGTATTTAATCACAAGGTCGTCGTTAAAAATACTGCTTCCGGCAGGTATCACCAAATTCATGCTAAAGCGATCCAAGCCCAAAGTATTTTTTACAAATCCGGGCAACAGCTTGCTTTCTTCAATATTGTGCAAGTTGAGGGTAGTATTAGTGTGTACATGTATCCCTTGTTTTTTAAATAAGGCTACAGCCCTAATGCTTTTCTCAAAAGCACCTTTTTGCTTAACCAGTTTATCGTGTATTTTTGCAGTAACACCCTCAATACTAACCTGAACCGAATCAAGACCTGCATTTTTTAGATTTTGCACATATTCTTCGGTTATTAATGTGCCATTTGTAATTAAGTTAACCCGCATACCTAAACTTTTTGCATATTTAGTACAGGCAATTAAAATTTTAGGGCGCAGTGTTGGTTCACCCCCGGTAAAACTTATTGAGGGTACACGCGATTCTTCATATATCGACTTAATTATTTTCTTAAATTCTTCAAGGCTTAATTCTGTATCGCTACCAGCCGGATTAACGGTACAATTACAACCGGCATAACAAAATTTACATTTAAGGTTGCATTTATAGGTAAGCGCCAACTCTGAAAGTACCGGTAATTTACTGAATTGCAACGCAAAAGGCTCTGTTTCAACAGCCGGGTTAAGGCTAAACTCATCTAAATTGCCCTCTAAATAACTTTTTATGGCAATTATAAAACTCTCTATTTCAGGGGCTTTGTCTTTTCCTGTTTTTTTTAATAATTCAAGCGTGCTGCCACCATCAAGTAAAAATTTCATAATTTTGGTTCCGGTGGCGTTTATTTTTGTTGCCTGGTTAGGTTGCTTTATCAGGATATTATCTTCGGTACGCACAAAAACATACGGACGAATATTTTCGATAAACTCATCAACCCAAGCAATACCTTTTTTTGTTTTTATCATTTACAACTATTTTTATTCTCCTTAATCTATGAATCTATGTTCTTTCTTTTCACAATGCTAATGCGAACCACCACTTACACAAGCTGAGTGACAAGCCGAATGACATGCTGAGTGACAAGCCGAATGACAGGCTGAATGACAAGCAGAATGGCAGGCATCGTGGCAAACATTAATATTTTCCATAATATCGAGCGATGGCGCACTCAAGTGATCAATATCTATCGGGATATCATATTCATATTCATGTGGGTTTAGATCGTGATAACGATAATTCCAATGTGGTTGGTTGCCATAATACCAATAGTACCACAAATGGTTGCTTTGTTCGTTCCGGTATGTTTCCCTTTTTTCTTCCGGTATGTTTTTTTCTTCCCAATCGCCCATCATTTGGCGGTAATAGTTTTTAGTGTCATCAATATCGCAATCCCATGCTTTTTTCTGGATATTTTTAACAATCAAATTCATCAAATCCTGCAATTCCTGTTGCGAAAATTCTCCATCGTCTGCCAAAGCATTGAACAGGTTTGTTTCATATTCGCCAAGCTTATGCTCTTCGGGTGTACCAAAAGTTTCAACTTTAAGTGGCGACTTAACAATTACTTGTAAAATATTTTCCTTCTCCATGGCTGTTACCATCCCGCTTAAAATACTTTTGAAAGGTATTTCGAGATAAAATGCTGCTTCAAGTGGCGTTAAGTCCAAACAAACCTTGCCTTCGATATGATAATGAGAAAGCGTTAACTTAGGTGGTGTCCAATCAAGATTCCCCCAACTAACATCATCCATGCCGGCCTTTGCTTTAACCATTGATTTATGTTTTCGGTTAACAACAAAGAAAAAAATTACACCCAAAGCCAATGCCCAATACAACAAATCTCCCCTGTTTCTTGTTGGGTCAATTATAGTGTCCTCGAAATAGTTTGTTGTTTCATCCTGATAATTAGTTGTTTTGGCAGATTTCTCAGCCCTATATCGATTTCTTGACAAAGCAAACCATACTGCCGGCATATAAAATTGTGTACGCATATTAAACCTGTTACCCGGGTTATTTTTGTGAAAAACCAACAGCAATTTACCTGTTTCACTTTGCTGATAATCGACAAGAAATTTATCATTTACAAATTTTTCTGTGCGGATGATGTTGTTACCCATATAATGTTCACGTAAAACCTCAACACCTTGTTCGGCCATATGTGGTGTAATTATTTTTAGTGTGTAATGGTCCATATTATGTGCCTCGTCCCACTCAACAGGCGACCAGTTAAAAACAGTTAACGAATCGCCGGAATCAGTAACAGTGTTTGCAAGGTAACCGGCTTTGTTAAAATCAGTTGTAAAATAAAAAACATAGGTGATATTGCCATTTGCAACACCCTTTCCATCAGCTAAAACAATATCCCATTTACCACTCGAAACTTTTGAAATATCAAGCCCATACTTATTTCCAAAATCGTCGGTTGCATACGAATCTTCAAGAAAACTATAAATCACCAAGTTATCGTTACCCTGAAAATAAAAACCATGCATTTTGCCTGAAACAACACGGTATTGAACAATATACTTTACTGTTGCCTTACCTGTTTCATCAAGTTCAACGGTAGTTTCAACAAAATTTATTACACCGCTTCCGGCATAAACAGTAGTAAAAACAAGTAACGAAAATAAAATTATAATAGTACGCATAAGTCAGGAGTTAAAATTTATTGCGCCATAAATATAATAAAAAAAAATTAGTAAATTGTTTACAAAAACTAACCTAATACCCACTGTAATGAAAATTAGCTACAACAAAACCTTTTTTTTCTTATTTCTATGCCTGTTGTCATTTCTAACTGTTTCGTTTAATAATGTTGAAAATGAACATCTCATCAAGAAAAAAAACACAAAAAGTAGACCGGCAAATGAAATATTGTACGTGCATACTGACAGGTCAGCTTATGTGGCTGGGGATACTATATGGTTTAAGGCCTATATGTTTAATTCTGAAACTCTGAAAACCTCATATGAATCTAATTTGCTAAATGTTCAATTGTATACAAAAACCGGCAAAAAAATCCTTAATCAAAAACACAAACTAAGTGGCGGTATAACAAGTGGTTACATGACTTTACCTGACAGCTTAACTACAGGCAATTACTTGTTTGTAACATATCCAAACCTTATTGATAGCACTTCGTTCGACAATGTATTTAGTAAAACAATCAACTTGTATGCATTAGATGAGCAAAATGCCAAAATAAAATTGTTTATCCCTGACACAATTTATGACAAAGGCAATGTAATTGAAGGGACTATTGAGTTAGTGAACAATAGTAACCAAAAGTACGCCGACACACAAATATTGCTACAACTTCAAAATTCAGATAGCACAATTGCAAAAAGTGAAATTAACACCGGTAAAAAGGGTATACAAAATTTTTCGATAGAAATTCCAAAAATAGCACACAAAAAAGCATTGTTTTTAAAAGCTTCTACAGTAAACTCAGTGTTAAAAGCACAAGTAAAATTTGCCATTTTACATAAACTTTCACCTCCCGACATTCAGTTTTTGCCTGAAAGTGGTGTAGCAATAGAAAATATCGAGCTTGTAATTGCTTTTAAGGCAGTTGATATAAATGGAGACCCGTTTGAATTTATCGGAAATATTATTGATAAAAACAATAAGTTAATAAAAACTTTTTCAAGCAAATATGCAGGTATGGGTAAATTTAATATAGAATATTCAGCAGACGATTCGCTTTATTGTAAAATCATTAAACCTATTGGTTATCAAAAAAAGTATTTTTTACCACATCCCGAAATAAATGCCCACACCATAAATGTAAAAAATTCGGTTAATAATTCACTAGAAATTAAACTTAGCACAAATAAAAACAATAATGATACTATTTTAAATCTGCTTCTGCTTGTAAACGATAAAGTTTATTTTAGTAAAAAGGTAAATATCAAAAAAAAAGACTCATTAATAATAGATACAGAAAAAATCCCTCAAGGAATAGCTGAAATTGGAATTTTTGATGTAAATGAACATTTATTAGCAGAACGAATTGTGTTTATAAACAAGAAAACTAGGATGAAAATTATAGGCGTAAAACA
>NBLH01000106.1 GCA_002084525.1 Bacteroidetes bacterium 4572_117
GAAGTTATAATTATCTGACAAATAGGCTGAAAGTCTTATTAGTAAGTTTTAAGTTCGTAAAGTAGTAATAGTCTATAAAAAGCTGATAGGGCAAAAATATTTTTGTGTTGAGCAAATACGAAAGCGGAGAAAAAAGTTAGCAATAAAAACCTTTTATAAACGAAAAAAACGCCCAAATAAATGAGCGTTTAATTGTATATTGGTGCTTTCATGCTAAAAGCTAGTTGCTGTACGTCCGGAACGAGCCAAGCCTACTAAAAAATTTCTTTGATACTAATATACAAAATATTGCAATAAAAATCAAGTCATATAACCAATTACTTACATATTCTTACCAGAAACAGCCCCCTAAACAGCCCCTTAATTAAAACAAAAAACACCGCAAGTATTTAACTTACAGCGTTTTAATCAATTTTTCTTGTAGCCCCACCAGGACTCGAACCTGGATCTATAGTTTAGGAAACTACTATTCTATCCCTTGAACTATGGGGCCAAAAAATTTATGTGCGCAAAAGTAAATATTTTATCTGTTCTGACAAAATATTTGAAATAAAAAACACCCCAATCGTATTAATACAATCAGGGTGCTTCTCCTAACCAAAATGAAAATTTTATAGGGAGTTTTCCCTTATAGTTTCATGTGTCTATATTTATTATTCTTATTTTGCCACATGGAACATTCATAATAGTCATCCCCTTGGGTGGCAATGCCTTTGCAATGAATGTTTCATGTTGTATATACTAAACTCAAAAAAATATAATTTATTACATAAAATCAATATCTTTCTTTAATTTTTTATTATTCATTATTGAATAATCATCCCTTTTGCCACAACCAAATTTTAGATTAAACCCAAGTTGGAAGCCAACCGACCTTGTATTTTTTGGGTTAATTGCTGCAATCAAGTTGTCGGTAAGTATATAAAACTGAAAAGGCCCGCCAATTGTAAGGCCAAACCCAAGGTTTTTAAAACTTCTGTTGGCATAACTATAACTAACTGTTGTTGAAAACCATTTTGCAGGCCTTAAATTAGCTGATACCATAAAAGACTGGTGAGGTTTCCTGTCGTAAAATGCTGTACGCGATAAAAACCCAAAATTTAAAAAATCAGTAACGCTATAAGTGGCACCTAAATAAACATTTGAATTTAATGGCGTACTATATTTAGATGTACTATACGTGTATTTCATAAGCTCTTGAAGCGTATCTGCAATTGCCTCAAATTCATAGTCAGGGTTTGTACTAATAGAATCAAGATTAAAGCCATTAAAATCGTATGAGGCTTTTTGTTTTAAATTGGCAGTGTTTGCCCCCCACCTTATAAAGCCCAAGTCTGTAACACTTGCATAAAATTTAATATTATCGCTAAATTGGTATGTTGCACCTAAATCGATACCCACACCCATATTTTTAACCTTTAATAAATCTTTAATAATATCTTCTCCTTCAAATACATCAATATCGTCAACTTGCCCATCGTCGTTTACATTAAAACTAACAGGTGCCGAAACATAATAATCAAATTCGGTTTCTAGGTGCATGTTGTAGGTATCTTCATCGGTTACAAGGGTTATATTGCTTTTTTTACTGGCAATTGACCCAAGCCCCGAAAGGAGCTTGAAACGTGCACCAACAAACAACCTGTGCGTAAGCTTTTTAGATAAGCCAAAAGACAATTCGTTATAATTT
This sequence comes from Bacteroidetes bacterium 4572_117, assembly GCA_002084525.1. Taxonomy (GTDB): domain Bacteria; phylum Bacteroidota; class Bacteroidia; order Bacteroidales; family NBLH01; genus NBLH01. The sequence goes on from NBLH01000106.1 coordinate 1,691, forward strand.
ATTGCATCAGGCCCAAAATCAGTGATTTCCAATGGGTTATCATCGCCAATAAAATTTGCGTTACCATCAATAAGGTTTATAAGGTCGCCGGGGTATGCCATCCTTGCCTTTGTTTTGTTGGTTAAATTAATTGTGATATAGTTATTTTTTGACCAAAACCCAAGGGCTAGTATCGGGATATCTGTTTCGGCAATAATATAATTATTTTTACCTAATTTATCTTTTATGTTGTTAATGTCAATTATTAATGAGTCAGCAAGGTTCCCTGTACCTAAATGTATTAAATCCTGAAAAGAGAAACCTGTATGTGCGGCATTTAAATTTACCCCGGATATTGCCGGCAAACCTATAAATGTGTTACACGAGCTTTGATATGCCGGGTTTAAACCAACAGACTGGTGCAAACCATCCATAAAATATAGTGTGCTTATTTGGGCAGAAGAATTTTGTGCATATACCAAAAAGAAGTTAACAATAACGATATATAATATGTGCTTAATTTTTATCATTTTTTATATTTTAAGATTGGTTAATTTGAGCCATCATCTGAAAAATCGGCATGTAATCCAACTAAAGCTCCCATTTTTATACCAAATGAATAATCTGAATAAAGCTTAACATCAACCCCGCTTCCTGAATCGGTTGTATTAAATAACAATTTTGGTATTAAATGTTTTGCTTTCAATAGGTTATCTAACTTAGTTTTATTCAGGCTAATGGTATTATCATTGCTAGTGTGCCCGTTATCAGTTACTTTGCCATCGGCTCCCACATCAGCGGGTGTTACAACAAATTTTTGGTCAAACAGGGAATCGAGCACAACATAATTTTCATCTACAAAATAAATTTGTGCATCAATGCCCAATGGGAACCCATTTTCAGTACCAAGATTAATTATTATTGATTTAACATTTGTTGTATCTAGGTCGTCGCCAAGATCAAACTCGATTGTGTCGGTTAACTCAATATTTGTTAAGCTAAATTCGAGTGGGAGGTCAATCGAAACTGAAATTTTATTGGCCGAGCCGGCTGGTGCCTCGTATGCCCCGCCTGGAATAGTTTCGAATGAAGCACCAAAAGAGATATGGTGTGGCATGGATGAAAGTACCTCATCGATATTATCTGTTGTGTTCATATCGATAATGATTTCTGTGATAGCCGAATCGCCAATGCTTGCAGGTTCTGTAATAGTTATCCAATCGTCTAAAAGAGAGCCTGTTAATGGTATCCCATCAGAGGTTTCTTCTTCAAAATAATTAAAATCAGCAAACTTAAAGCGTGCCGGTATTTTCCAGAAATTTGTTATGTATACTTTAATCGACGGGTCTGCCAGATGGATTTCCCCTTCACCAAGTAATTCGTTTAAACCTGTTTCTATTACCTGTGGGTCTATTTCAAACGACACTTCCCCTAGGTCATCACCACTCAATGGTTCCCCCTCCATAAAATCATCTATGCTATAACTAGACAATTCAGATTCAAAAGCTACTGACATAAATTTAGTTGTTTCATCAATAATAAGATATGTGTCTAAATTATCGTCGTCAGGTATTAACTCTTCAAGCACAATGGATGCATCAATCAACGGGACAGCCATTATTGGGTTAACTTCAAGGTCAGTTGAAAGATTATCCATATTAAAATCGTAAGCACCTTCTTTACAGGCGTTTAACAGAAATACTGTTACCAAAAATGCTATTAACCTAAAATTGAACATTAGTTTTTTTACAACCATTTTGTTATCTCCTTTAATTTAACGAATAACGTAAAATTCTTTTTATTATTACCATCAAACCCAAATAAATTATTGTCTAGCCGAGAAATAAAATAAGCATTCATGAGGCTAATTTCCAGATTTTTAAACCTAACTCTTTTATTTATTTATAAACTTAACAAGGATTTTCTTCAGGTCTTTAAAATCTATTGGTTTTGTTATATAAGCATCACAACCCGCCTCTAAGCTTGTATCAATCTCATCATTAAGTGCATAAGCTGACTGTGCAACAACAGGCAGTTCGGGCCGTATCTGTTTTATTTCCCTTGTGGCATAATTACCATCCATTCCTGGAAGCCGGATATCCATTAGTACCAATTTAATAGTATTATCCGATTTAATCATTTCAATTGCTTGTTCTGCATTAATAGCACGTACAACATCAAGTTTATGCTTGTACAGAATTTCAGATAAGAGTGTATAATTCACAAAATCATCTTCAACTACTAAAATTCTTGCTTGCTTAAAATCTACATCATCCATTTTCTGGGTCTTATATTTTGTTTTTTTCGTCTTTATTCGGCCCTAATGTATTGAATAATTAAATAAAAAACCATCTGAACCCCCAACCAGCAGATTTGATTGCTTTTCATCTTTGTTTAATTTACCTATGCTAAAAGGGCTGCTTCCGGGCATAGGAAACCCATTTACTATTTTCCCTTTAGGCGAATATAAATAAATTTTGTTCTCGCTTGCTACCGAAACACCAATGTATTTAATATTGTTCCCAAAATTATAGAAATTTAAGCTATTATTTAACAATCCTTTAAAATTTTTTTCAAATCGTAGCGATTTATCCTCATTATATACCATCAATTTTGAATTATCGGTGTAAACAAGATAGTTTTTTCCATTCCCAAACAAATCAACATACGAAAAATAATGCTTAGGAGAAATATCGTTTATTGTCAATTTTTTTAATGACCCATCAGGGTAAATAAAATACACATGCCCTGCATTATTTGTTGTTATAAATCGGAAGTTGTCGGGGTTTGTGCCTTTGTCGATGAAAAATTTTGAGTTTACCGCTTTTGCGAATTGAGTTTTTAGTTCAATACGGGTTTCGCCCCGCCGGTTTAAAATATACACGTTTTTATTATCGGCAAAAATCAAATAATCTTTGTTGTTATTGCTAAAATATTGAACTGGTGAGTTCACAACACTAATGGTTTTATCGAACTTCCAACCATCTACTTTGGTTGCTGATTTATTTAACAAATATACGCTCCTGTTTTCGCAGGCAACAACAATCCGATAATTTTTTTTACCGTCGTAATCTAATACAGCAATACCATTTGTTGCCGGCGACTTAAATTTAATTGGGTAATTTTCAACGTCTTTCCCGTTTCTGTCAATTAAAAAAATATGGCTTTTTGTATTTAAAATAATTTGTAGCTTGTTATTTTTATAAAAATCAATTTGATGTGCCTCACCTAATATTTTGCCCGCCAAATTCCTTTTCCATAATATTTTACCTTTTGTACCAAACAAAATTAAATTATTATCGGCATCCTGAACCAAAACCTCCTTATTGCCAGTATAATGGTTTGTTACCATTTGTGGTTTAGTGTTGATAAATGTGTCGAGCTGTATTTCCCAGGCACTATTTGTTTTTTTCTTGAATGCTGGGTTATAATTCAAATACACATTTGTGAAAAAGAAGTCGTTTTCTACACCAAACTGCAACGAAACAGCATGAAGTTTATCAAATTTATCAGGGTTTTGACTATAAATATTTTTTAATTTGTCAGCTAAGTTAGTTTTTAACAATTGTTTGGACTTAGGGAAATTCGCATAAAGGAATATATTTGATTCTGACGAAATAGAGTTAGAATATAATTCAAAATTCTTATTTTTTGCGAGGGTTAACTGTTGCTTGTATTTTTTATAGTACTGTTTTAATAAGTTTATTGATTTGCCAACAATTAAATAATCCTCAATAATCATATAGAATTCTGCATCAAGTTGGTTAAAAACTTTTCCATATAAAAGTGGGAACAATTTAGGGAACGGGAATTTTTTTGCCAGCACATTTTCTTCATTATCAATTGCTATTGTTTGGACCTGTTGGCTTGTAACAACACTATCCCCCTCTTCTTTCTTTTTTTCAAACTTCCCTAAATCACTAATAAGGTTTTCATTATCTTTGTGTTGAAAAATTCCCAGAAAATTTTGGTTATCATCGGGGTTATTATTTTGCATATAAATAAGGCTTATCGCCCCCTCTATATTGTCATAAAAAATATCACCTACATTAATAGAATTTGAGTTAAGAGCAGTTAAATCAGTGTTAATTCTACGATAAGCCCCTATTTCTGTAAGGTAATTATTGTATTTCGTCCTAAACAAATCGGCATCGTCAATGTTTAATGCCACAAAAGCAGAGGTGTTTTCAGGCAAAACATCCAAAAAATCATTTTCTATGTTATCCTGGCCTTTAAAAGCATTTAAATAATTGCTTGTAGAATCGTCGGCATATGTATAACCGCTCAATAAAACGGCATCGCTTTTTAAGTTGAGGTCTACCATGCTCCATGATGCAAAATGGTTTGCAAGGCTAAAAAAAGCACTATTGGACGGCGCTATTACATTTTTTAAGCTATTAGGGAAATATCTGTAATTGAAAAAAATGTTGGCATCGACATTTTTGCCAGATGTTTGCGACAATTTACTAAATCCCTTGTCCAAGATCAAGGACTTTTCTGAATTAAGCTGACGGATAGCCTCTTCGGTTAATATTTTTGAAAAACTACAAATAAAAAGCCCCTGTGCAAAAAAGTACGAAAAACTTTTATCAATGTCTTGCTCTTCAAAAAAAACCAAATCGTAAAGACTTTGCCCTTCGTATGTCCTTTGCATGATATCTGCCCTTTCGTTAACAAACTCGGCAATAAAATTCCTTATTTCGTTTTCCGAGCCATCGTCACTTAACGAAAGCACAAATAGATAATCGAGGGTGTTTCTTGCTGATAAATGGCCGGAACAGGTAAAATCATTTTCCGATAAAGCGTTATTTATTTCCCTAGTGGATCTAATTAATGAGTCTAAGAACTCAATATTATCGAAAATTCCGCTAAATTCAGGAATTGATGAAAATTCGTTTTTAAAAACATTTGAGCTATTAAGCTTTTGAATTAAGGATGGAAAACTATTTGTTTCTATAATTACAGCCGCATCAAGTGGCACAGCTTTTATCGAATTTGCAATTATACGTTCTTGTTTATCAATGAATTGCAACCCTATAGCAATTGATATTAAAACCCCCAGAAAAATAAATATTGCTGCCTTACTTTTTAACATATTCAATTTGTTTTTTGGTTTAGAGTCCAAAATTAAGAATTTTTTTAAGGACAGTGCAATTCTTTTTAATATTACTTTGTTTTAAAGTGCAGGAAATTAAAAATTGGTAATTGGTAATTTGTTGAAAATAAACGCAGATTTTTAAAATACCCCAGACAATCTATACCTGAGCAACATTTAACTGACTATTGAGCTTGAAAATTTTTCCTTAACAGTAGAAAAACCTTGAAAACCCTTAAAATGTGGTGTGCGATATCGAACATCAACCGTATCAAATCGTACACTCCGCAGAAAAACACATGCAAAATATAATGTTATTTCACTGTATTAGTGCTTATTGGCACAAATGGCATATAAGTTGTAACTTAATTAGCGTTTTTTTGCAATTCAGGGTTGATATTGTTAATTAGGCCACAGTAATTGACATGATTAACAAAAAAAATGTAATTTTGAAATTTTATTAAGTTAACTTAAATTAAACAAGTATGATATTAAAGAAATTTTTATTGCCGGCTATTTTTTTATTAAGCCTAAGTTTTGCACAAGCACAAGATAGCAAAGTTAAAGATGCAAACCCGCCAAACAACTGGTTCCACCTTGATGCTGATACTGACGGCTACAAAGGTGTTAGTTCAATAAAAGCCTATAACGAACTGGTAAAAGGTAAAAAAACAAAAACTGTTATTGTTGCGATTATCGATTCGGGTATCGATATTGAACACGAAGACCTAAAAGATAATATTTGGGTTAACGAAGACGAAAAAGCCGGAAATGGCATTGATGACGATAAAAACGGATACATTGACGATGTTAATGGATGGAATTTTATTGGCAATGCAAAAGGCGAAATGATTAATAACGATAACCTTGAAGTTACCCGCCTTTATGTAAAAGGCAAAAAAATGTATGAGGGTAAAACTGCCAAAGATTTTAAAGGCAAAAAACTTAAAGCTTTTAACCAATACATTGTAGTTAAAGAAGATTTTGAAAAAAGG
>NBLH01000107.1 GCA_002084525.1 Bacteroidetes bacterium 4572_117
ATTAATGTCGCCGTCGTTAATTGTACGCAGGTTTACGCTAAAATTTTCAGGTACTTGTATTTCTAAGTTTATTTCGCGCGAAGTATAATGCGAACTAATTTTCAACTGGTTGTCCTTTTCCTCCACCTCAAGGTTAAAGGCATTTGAATTCAACCTTTTAAGCCCTTCCATCTTTTTCTGGTTATGCTTATGCTCTTGTTTATCTTTATTGTTAACAACTTGCGTGTTTATGATTACTTCTTTACCACTATACCCATTTACTTTAATTGAACCACTTAGTAAATTAACTTTTAGTGTCCCTTTTTGGCCCGGTTTACTTAAAGGTACTACAATTTGTTCTGTAGTATTTTGTGCATTCAACTGTAAAGTAGTTAAAAATAAGGCTGCTACTAAAATATGTTTTAAATTCTTGATATTCATAATGTTATATTTTATTGTTAAACTTAATTCTTAATTTATTTTATACGTATTTACAAATGTCTTACCGTCATATCGCCGTTTAAAGTCTCTAACGAAAGCTTTATTTTGCCCCCAGCTATTTTAAACTGTGGTTTATGGCTTAAATGATAAAGTGTTTTGTTGTTTTTTTTCTTCTCGCTCCTATTAATTTTATGAGGCAAATGTTCAATGTCATAATTTGTGTAGAATTCTCCATTCATGCTTTGGTAATCTATAGTTGCTGATAAATTCTTGTCGCAAACTATATTTATATCGCCATTAATGGTTTTAAAACTACTGTTGCCCCCCGGCTTTTTTGAATAATTTACCACCACTTTCCCATTTATTGTATGGGCCTTGGTTTGCCTTGATATATTCTCTAAATTAATTGAACCGTTAATGTTCTTTGCTTTTAGTTTCCCATGAATATTCTCCACATGAATGTCTCCATCATTAACTGTATAAATCATTATTTCGGCGTTTTGTGGTACTTGAACATCAAAATCAAAACTAAAAGAGTATTTATCAGGGAGTCTGTTGTTGTTATTGCATTTTTTCCCGGGTCTTGTATCGAAATTCGGTGATTTCAGATAAACAATTATCGTATCACCATGTTTTTCTGCCATTATTTGTATTTCATTTTTAGCTTTTTCTAAATCGCTTTTGGTTTCGGCATGTAAATGCCTTTTGGCATCATATTTTACTTTACTGCCCGAAACACCTTTTACATTTACCGAGCCAAACAAATTATACAAAACAAACACTTTATTATTAGTGTCAAATGCTATCTCTTTGCTTAGCTTATCGTTATATTCCTGTGCTGTAACAACACAATTAATGCCTAGGCTGAATAAAACTGCAATCATAATTAAATTCAATTTCTTTGTTTTCATTTTTTTTAAATTTTAGCAACTATTCTATTATGTTATAAAACTTTGTTTTTTAATCAAAGTCATACTTAATTCATAGAGTATCAGTGTGTTTCATGTGTGATAAAAATCTGCATGAATCAGTTAAATCAGTGTTATCAGCGTTCTTATTCTTTTTTGTAGCGAAGCTACCCTATGTTAATACTTGGATACCATTTTCAATAGTGAGCCTAAGATTTGGATCAAGTTCTTCATCGTTTAATAATTTTTGTAATTCATCTATTGATTTTTTCTCCTGTAAATTTATCATCAGCTCAGCTAATTCAATCAAAACAATAGGCGAATCCTGAAATTGAAATGAGTTAATCAAACGTTTCCTTATTTGCGGGTTATCAATGTATTTTTTGAGCGCATCCAAACCAGCCAACCTAACATTAATGTTTGTATCGTTATTCAAAGTTTTAAAAAGGGCATCGATTACTTTTTGGTCTGCCTGGCTCATTTCATTAACATAACTAACAGCTTTTATCCTGTCAACAGCCTGGGGTTTTTCAATTAAAGCCAATATCATAACTTTACGTATCTCTTTCATTTCTAGCGACATTGAGCTAATTTGGTTTTCGTATCCACGATTTGGGAGTAAAATATTCCCGATAATTAAACCCAATAAAAACAAAATAAACCCGTAAGCAAGCCTTGGGACGGCTGGCATTTCAAATAACTCCTGTATTTTTGTTTTTAGATAGCTGAAATATGAAATTTTATTTGAAAGGGTCAACTTTTCTTTACGGAGCATAGTATAAAAAGCATCATCCATTTTGTTGCTAGGTTCAGGCACATCAAAGCCAGCAAGATTTTTGTAAATATCAAGCAATGCATCAAGGTCTGTACCTGTTTTACCAACCAAAACATCAAGTTCTTTTTGCTGTTTTTCCGATAATTCACCCGAAAGATATTCTGCAATCAACTCCTTTAATTTGTTGTCCATTTTAATAGGTTTTATTCCCCTGCTAACATTCAGAATGTCACCATGTTACAAGGGTTTGTGTCTGAAATAAAATTGGTCAAATTCGTCAATTACCAGTTACTAATTACCAATTTCTAATCTCTAATTACTAATTACTAATTACCAAATATATTTGCCTTAGTTCTTCAATTGCCCTAAAAACCCTGACTTTTACCGCTGATTCGCTTAAACCCATAACTTTTGCAATTTCTTTATATTTCATGCCCTCATATCTGCTCAAAACCAACGGTTCCCGCTTATCGATGCTCAACTTTTTCATTGCAATTTTTAAAAGCTCTATTTGCTCTTTTTTTTCAATTTCATCAATAATACCTGTCCCAGTTTCTTTGTTTTCGAATTCAGTCATATCGCTGAGTAGGTTTTTGTTTTCACGTTTTTTAAACGAATCAACCAACACATTGTGCGCAATACTAAACATCCAGGTAGTAAATTTCGATTTCGCCCTAAATTGTTTATGTGCTTTCAGTATACGATAAAATACGGTCTGTACCATATCTTCGCTTCGTTCACGGTTGCCCGATAAGCGGATGAAATAACTAAAAAGCGGCTTTTTATAACGCTCGTACAATATTGCAAGCTTATCAATATCGCCCGATTTTATTAACTGCATTAATGCCAGATCCGAAATTGTTTCCAAATTTTTCATTTTTTAAAGCTACCTTTAAAAATTCAAGGTTCAAAGCATGTTCCACTAAGGCAGAGGCTTTTGAATATAACAAGGCTTAATTTATTTTTGTAACACTCTGAATATCAACACTTTTAAAAAACAAATTTTAACTGTTTTAAATACTGATTGCTAGAGGGTTAATTTTTAATCTTTAATTTAAAATTTATAATTTAACGAAGTGTTAATAATTAGACTCAATAAATAAGACTACCATGTTTTAAAATAGTTACTAAAAGTAGGTATTTTTTTATTTTTGTTTTTCGCTTAATTAAAAAAACATAATAGCATGTATACAGAAATTGATTTATTAAAATCTTAAAAAGTTAAAAGCGATTGCCCTGATAAGGTGGATGAGATTATTGAATGTTTGGTAAGCTCTCGCTAAAAAAAGTAAATATTTGAAATCAATCAGGTGTTTTAAAACATTTATTTGTTAAAGTATTTATTTACAGAAAATTGTAATTGTAAAGCCTTAAAAAAATATTTCTCCTTTTTTTTTTACAAATAATTTAGCTACACTTGCATTGTACGATCTTTACGTATAGCTATACTACATTAAATTATTTATTAATCTTAAATTGCTGAATATGAGTAAATTGCAGAATTGGGGGGGTATATTTTAATACTTTCCATTGGCTTGATTTTATTAAATGCTTGCCAAAAACAGGAGGTAAATCTTGTTGATGATGAAAATTTAACTAAACTTACACTTGAAGAGCTTGAACTAAAGAAAAATATGGAACAGGCAGCATTGGTAATAGTCGAATTTTCAAACGATAAGGAAATCCAAAAAGAGATACAGGATCTTATTGATTTAAAAATGTACCGCGATGATTACATTAAATTTAAAGACCTTTTTCAGCCCGAAAGTAACGACAATTTAAAATCAATTGGTTCAACTAAATTTGCAAAAAAGTTTAGGGAAACAATTTCTGCAAATAAATTTAAAAAGTTTAAAAGTGTTGAAGATTTTGATCTTGAAACCTTTTTAATTGATAACAACCTGCAATTGTATGTCCCATATCCTCTGTCAGATTATCCTGAGGATATGCAAACACCAACTATAAGTTTTCATCCATTGGACAACGATTCTATAAATATGGGTTATGAGCTTTTAACTAACAAAAGCACCAATAATGTCCAGTTGGTTGAAAATGTCGATGAAGAATATTCAATAAATAAACCTCTATATCTTATTGTTCCTATTGACGATGAAAGTACTAGTGGCGGATATAGTGGTGGTACTGGTAGTGGTAGTGGTACTGGTACTGGAAGTGGAAGTGGAAGTGCCCCTGGAGATCATTATATGGTGAAAATCAGACATATGGGGGTTACTAAGTTTTATGATGGAATATTTAGCGGTGGACCAGATATTCGAATTATGTTTGCTGACGGTGTTATAATTGATGCTAGTAATAAAATGGCCGGGGTTAATACACATTATGATGTGGAACATAAGTTTACAAGAAGAGAGGTTCGTAAATATTAAAATGATGGGGATATGAAATGGCTTAATGCAACCATTGACCCTGACTGGACAGAGGCAGAGTTATCAAATACCATTTCTATGGTAGAAAATGATAGAAGTGGAAAACTAACATTAGGAGTTGCTGTATCTATTAAGCTAAACGATACGGTAACCCTAAAACCTTCTGTCAGTTACACTTTAGAATATGGTAATGATTTTATCGGGCAAAGAGAAATGCCACGCTACTTCTTTTTTCAATCACAACCAAATCCTTCTATGGAAGAAGGCACCCGTGATGGATATACATTAAGGAGGCTTGGTGATCATGTGTTTTTTACAACTCAAATAATAACATATTAAATAGTATTCGCAGCAGGGTTTTTCTGCTGCGATTTTTTTAAATTAGATTTCAAAATTTTTTTTTAATGAAAAAAGTCTACTTATTTTTAATTGTTCTGTTTTTAATGCTTGTTACTAACACTTTTGCTCAGGAAAGTAATACTGTCTCATCATACAAAAAAAAGAACACGTTTCTTTTGGGTACTAATTATGCAATTAATGGTTGGGGCGATCAAGTTGCTGTATTATACCGTAATGAATATATTAGAGATTTTAACAAATATTTTAGTGGAGGTATTGGAATTGGTTTTTTTAATTATTCTTATTCGTACATATTGGATTTTACTGTAAATCATATGGTACATGAGAAAAGCTCTATTGTTCCACTTGACTTTTTTGCTTATCTAAATGTGATAGATTTTGACAAACATTTTTTTAGAATAGGAATTGGATATTCTTTGATGAAAGTGGATTATTTGCAACCCGGTTTAACCAGAACATATTATGATAAATTGGGAAACCCAATATTACAATCTTCTTATAAGTCAACAAATACATTTAGCAGCAGTATAGGAATCCATATTGAATATGGTTTTAGGTTTTCACAACATTGGGGGATGTCTGCAAGTGGTCGTTATTATTCAGAAGGTAATTCTGTAAGTTTATCTCATGCAGGCCTTAATTTATCTTATTTATTTTAATCACAGACAAAGTATATATGAAAAAATTTATATTGTTGTATATTTTATTCCTAATATTGGTATCCAACACAAATGCCCAGCTAATAAAAGAGCCAAGAGGTTTCATTAAATTTGGTATGGGATATTTTTTGGATGTAAGTCGTTTTTTTGATAATGATTATGTTGACGGTATTACAGGTTTAAAGAATGACAAAACAGCTGGAGGGAAATCAATTTGGATAGAAGGTGGTTATAAATTACCTAACAAAATTATTATAAGTGCAAATATTATGTTTGCATCTGCCAGATACAAATATATTGATATAGTATACCTAGGTGCTAGTCGTTTGGTAGTACACCAGAATTATGCATTGAATTTTAGTTATGAATTCAATCAAAAAACAAAACATAAATTTACTCCGGGTATAGGATTTTTGTACAACCGGATTGATATAAGTAGAGCAAGTTACAGTCTATTGTCAGATAACGGACAGTATTACATAAATAACCCTGAAATAATTGACGGTTATGATGAACAATTAGGTATTAACCTAAACCTTGATTACTATTACCAATTTAAAAACAACTTTTTTATGGGTGCAAGGGTAAATACAATTTACTTAATCAGTATTGGTTTAGAAGGATTTGTTTTTAGCCCGGTTTTAGGGGTTAAGTTTTAAGTTCTAGGCATCCTTTACTTAGCATTAACTGTATTGGCATTTTAATCAATTCAATTTTTGATAGTTCGTAATTTGTGCATGCACAATAGCTTGTTGTCCCCAATTTATGACCAATGACCAATTTACCAATGTCTAATGGTCAGCTAAATAATCAATAATCATTGGCGAGGCTTTTTCTGATCCTGCAAATTCGGCAAGGGTTTTTCCTTTGTATTTAATATCTGTTTTTGCACCGTTTTTAACTAAAAGCTCAATTATAGGATAATCGTTTTCTTTTATGGCTAAAACCAAAGGTGTTTCATCGTATTTATTTTTGAAATTAACATTAGCCCCCCTATTTAACAAAGTTTTAACTGCAATATATTTTTTTCTGCTAACTGCTTGCATAAGAGGTGTTTTGCCAAAATATTTACTGTATTCAAGTTTTGCACCAGCATCAACCAACAGGTTGATTATCACATCATTATCTGTCTCTGCTGCATTAAATAAAGCTGATTTATCTGTCCATTCTGTTTCGTTTGGGTTTACGCCTTTTTTAAGCAAATAATCAACAATTTCAGCATTTTTTACATGTATAGCCATCAGCAAAGGTGTTTCGCTAAAACCAGATCTGCAACGACCCGACTTATCTGCCCCAAGGCTAATAAGCTTTTCCAGTGCTTTTATGTTCCCATATTTTACGGCACCAAAAATTAGTGGGCAGTTATCGGTAAAAGTACCCTTTGTATTAAATGGCAGGCCATTTTTTAACAATAAATCCAGTAATTCGTCATCATTAAAGAGTTCCTCAAAATCTAATCTGATATTGCTTAAATCAGGGTTTAAATCCAACAATCTATTTAATTCGGTTTTGTTGTTTAGCGTATAATTTATGTCGATAGTATTAGGGTCTGCACCTAATTTCACAAGTTTTTCAATTAAATCGGTATTTTTGCTTTTCGACAAATCTATCCCTTTAACATCGCTGCCATTATCTATAAGGAAAAAAATCATTTTGTTATTGTCGGCCATAATGGCAATATCAATCGGATAGTCGCCCTTTTTTGCAGGGATATTTGTTTTTGCCCCAAGGTCGATCAATTTTTGAACAATATTGATATCACCTTTTGCAACCGCTGCATGAAAAGCTGTTGATGTGTAGGTATATTTTCTGTATCTGTTTTTGTAAAAATGTTTTATTATTGGTATATAAGTCCCGGCTTTACGAACCGATGCTTTAATTGTAACCACTGCATTAGGATTAGCCCCTTTGCTAATTAAATTTTCTATATTTTTTATTAGTTCCTTGGCCGGTGTTTTATACGAATTGGCAATAAGATTATAAAGGGCAATATCTATTGAATCTTCCGTGATATTTATTGTCGAATTGTTGCTGTTTTGAAGTTTAGCCTCATATATCAATTCTGCCATATCTTGAATATCAGACAATTCGCTATTATTTTTTTCAGGCTTGGCATAGGACTCCATTAAATCAGCAAGTTTTTTTCCCTTTTCTTTTTCCTCTGCTGTAGGTGTTGAAAAGCACGAGCTTGAGAAAAATAGCAAACCCAAAATTATAAACAAATGTTTATGACCCAAAAACGCCACAAAAACATAAAAACAACTAGTGTCATATCAAATAAAACCTCGCAGGTCTGAACTAATTTAATATTCTGTAATCAGCTATTATTCTGACACTTAACAAATGTAGACCTACGAGGTTTGCGTCATATCATGCCCGACTAAAAATTAGTGCTTATCGTCTTAAAAATCTACCTTTCCCCTTTTTAATAAGCTTGTTATTTTCTATCGCTATTTCCCCGTTTAAAATTACGTATTCAACTGCACCGGTTGTATGTGTCCCTTCAAAAATATTAATATCGCAATTTTGATGATGTGTTTTTGTCGAAATTATATCTTTTTTAGTAGGATCCCAAATCACAATATCAGCATCGGCACCAACAGCTATTTCCCCCTTACGGGGATACAAACCGAATATTTTGGCGGGTTGGGTCGAAACTAAATCAACAAACTTATTTATACTTAATTTATTTTTTAATACCCCATAGGTATAAAGTAAAGCCAGGCGATGCTCTACCCCACCGGCACCATTTGGTATTTTCCTGAAATCATCAAGCCCAATTTCTTTCTGCTTCAGCGTTTGCGAAAAATTACCAGAATACTTTGTATCGTCTAGCAATAAATAATGCGGACAGCTTTCAGCATATACTTTTTGGGCTTTTTTTTGGGCTTTTTTAATGATTTTAAGCGATTTTTTTACTGAAACATGAACAATGTACAAAGGGCAATCTGCTTTTGCTGCCAATTCTATTGCCTGTTTTACTGCAACAACCTCCATTTCGTTTAAGCGTGAAAGAGGATGGAATTTTGGCTCGGTTTTACCATGCATGAATAACAGATTTCTCAGTTCGTCTATTTCATCGCCAAGTTCTGCATGTATGGTAACAACCCCACCTGCTTGGCCAACCGCTTTCATTACTTTAAAAATTTCAGGGTTGTTTAAGCCAATACTGTCTTTGTAAG
>NBLH01000108.1 GCA_002084525.1 Bacteroidetes bacterium 4572_117
TTTGGGTAATGTGCTAATATTAAAGCCTTTAGAATTAAATGAAATTAGTCGCAACTTGAAAATTAATAGTTTCAAAATCCCAAACTACGCATAGCCAACCGTTACAGGCAATTTAATAAATAGAAATTACACAAGGAATAATGAAAAAATTGAATATTTTTTTTGATAAGCTTAGTGAGCGAATGTATAATGAAAATAATCTTTCAGACGTAACGTGGGCGATAATGGAAACTATCGGGAATAAATTTAAAACAGATTTTTTAGAATTTATTTTTAATATACATATTAACCATAATGAGCCGATTGAAGTTATAAGAGAATATACAGAACATTCATCATCAGTTAGACCAGATTTTTATTTTAATGTTAATAATACAGAATTTATAGTTGAGATAAAAAAATACGATAAAGATAAACACGAAGATTATCTCGAATTATTTCCAAATTGCAAATATGGTTTTTTATCAATTTATACATTTTCACACCCTGAAATTAACACAAAAACATGGAATGATTTTTATCAATCTGTAAAAAATAAATTAGATAATTATTCAGATACTGATAAAATATTATTATCTGCATATTTAGATTATGTGAAAAATATTTGTAACATTATTAAATTTGAAAAAATGGATTTATCAAAACTTCAATCACTCTATTATTTTGACAAATTAATAGAAAAAACAATAAACAGTGCATCTACTGAAAAATATGAAATGAGTATATATAGAAATAATATAAAAGCCGATAGGACTGGTAAATATATTGAATTATTTCATAAAAAACATAAAAAAAAAATTTATCCATGGTTAGGCGTTTTTTATAATGAAAATGACTTAAACATTTATGTTAATTATAGAGTTGAAGAAGGTTGGTGTGATACTATCACCGGAAAAATGCACAAAAATGAAGAATTAACAATAAAATTTACGGAGAAGTTTAAAAATTACAATTGTGAATTTTGGGAAAATGCTATTTGGATAGGGATGAATAAAGATGATTTTGACAATTTTAATAAAGCAAATACAAAAAAACAAGCAGAAATTCTTGAAACTTTTTACTATAAAATATTAAATATTACAGAAACATTTTTTATATAAAGGTTCAATTCCAAAGTGGTCTAATTTGACAACTTTAAATAGACTTATAAAAGGTTAATAAATGGAAATAAACGAAGAGTTTATTAAAGAATATTATACAAAAGTAAAAAGGTGTTTTGTTAATGAGAATGTTATTTATAGGATGCAGGTTAATAGGAAAGACGGGAAAAGTATTGGTAGTTGGAGTGATATTGATATACTTGCATTTGAGCCTAAAACAAAAACGATACTTGACATTGAAGTAAAATATCGTCATAGCACTAATTTTCATAAAGGGAACGATAAAACAAGTTCTATATACAAGGTTATTGAGAATTTCAGTAAGCCAAGTAGAATTAACTGTATAAAAAATTACAACCCTGATAATTTTGAAGTAAAACGTATTTTTATTACTAATAGGAAAGCATTTACAGAAAAAAGCAGAGCTGAATTTGTAAATCTTTTAGCTACTGATAATATTGAAGTAATATATTTTGAAAAGATAATAAGTGCTCTAAAAAAACACTACAAAAAACATTCAGACAAGATGACAAGTGTAATAGGACAAATGTTTCGACTTTTAGAAACAGATACAAACTGAATTTTATGGCAAAACTAAAAAAAATAGAGATTGAAAATAAAATAGTTTCAATAACTCAGATAAATAATGAAGATTATATCTGTCTGACTGATATGGCAAAAGCTAAAAAAGGAGATAATAGAGCAGCAGATATAATTAAAAATTGGCTACGAACTCGAACAACTATTGAATTTATAGGAACGTGGGAAAAATTATACAATCCAAGTTTTAAAGTGGTCGAATTTGACAACTTTAAAAGTGAAGCAGGATTACCAACATTTGTATTAAGTCCAAAACAATGGACAGAAAAAACAAACGCAATTGGAATTTTCTCAAAATCGGGTAGATATGGTGGAACTTATGCTCATAGAGATATTGCTTTTGAATTTGGTGCAGCAATTAGTGCTACATTTAAACTGTTTCTAATAAAAGAATATCAGCGGTTTAAATCAATTGAAAGTAATCAATATAATTTAGAGTGGGACGTAAAACGATTATTAAGTAAAGCAAATTATCATATTCAAACTGATGCCGTTAAGAATTACATCTTACCTGAAAAAGATTACGAAAAAGATAAAGAATGGTTAGCATATGCCGAAGAAGCCGATTTATTAAATGTTGTTTTATTTAAATGCACAGCGAAAGATTGGCGAGATGTTAATCCTGAACACGCAAAGAAAAAACTCAACATTAGAGATTTTGCAAGTATCAATGAATTAGCAGTTTTATCAAATATTGAAAGCTTGAACGCAATGATGATTAAAAAGAAAATTGAAAAACCCGATAGATTTAAAGAGCTGAAAGAAGTTGTTGAATATCAACTAAATGTATTAGATGATAATAATGCAATAAAAGCATTAAAAAAACTTTCTGATTATATTTATGTAAAAAAACAGAACGAATTGAAGAAATAGTAAGCCTGTAACATTGTGCTGGGTGTCAGTGGTTTTGCAGTGTTTTTTTTCGTGCTTCGCACACCAAAAAAACACCCCAAAACCACCGCCACCAAGCAGTTACCGTTATAACCAATCGCACAATTACAATAAATTACAGATAGAAAGATAAAAAAGCTATTTTTGCAAATAATAAATTAACAAATTAGAGATAAAAATATATGCCAACATTAAATTGGATAGGAAAAGATAAAGTTGTAAACCACCACCAAGACGTGCCGTTTAAAGTATTGGAACACAAATACGGTTTTTCGGCAGAAAAAGGAGAACAAAAAGAACAAACCGAAAGTGGAAACAAAATAATACACGGCGACAACCTCGAAGCCCTGAAAAGTCTTTTGCCCGAATACGAAGGAAAAATAAAGTGCATATATATTGACCCGCCTTATAACACAGGAAACGAAAAATGGGTTTACAACGACAATGTAAATCACCCAAAAATAAAAAAATGGCTTGGCGAAGTAGTTGGAAAACAAGGTGAAGACCTTACACGACACGACAAATGGCTGTGTATGATGTATCCGCGTTTAAAATTATTACATAAACTTTTAAGCGACGACGGAGCAATTTTTATTTCGATTGATGATAATGAACAAGCAAGCCTGAAATTAATGCTCGATGAAATTTTTGGGAGAGGGAATTTTTTAGGTTTAATTACAAGAAAACAAAGTAGCGGTTCAAAAAATGATACAGGCAGTAATAAAGTTATAACAACAGTAGATTATATTTTACCTTACAAAAAAAATGTCTTTGAATTTTATTCTTATCAAGTTAAAAACAAAAAAAAATTCAATTTAAAAGACAAAGATGGTTTTTTCAGTATCAGAGCATTAGAAATGCAAGGCGGTGGAGATACTTTACCACAAAGAACAAAAATGGGCTATTCTATCTATCATAATAGTAAAACTAATGAACTCAAATTACTTTTTGACTATGATTTAGAAATCAAACCTGTTTATAAAGCTGAAAATCCAGAATTTTCAGAAAGTGGATTTGAATGTTACAGACCAAGAAAAAGAGGTTCTGAATATGGGATATGGAGATGGGGTGCAAAAACGTTTTTAGAAAGATTTAATAAAAATCTTGTTCATTTTGACAAAGGAAGAGTTTATATGAAAGAGCGTGCTGTTGATTTTGTAAACAAATTTCCAGAAGCTTTACTTGATGAATTTCTAAACACAAAAGGAACAAATGAATTGAAGGACATTTTTGAAACTAAAAAATTTGATTTCCCAAAACCTACTGATTTAATAAAATTTATTTTTACTGTTTCAACTGACAAAAACTCAATAATTCTCGACAGCTTCGCAGGCTCAGGCACAACTGCTCATGCTGTTTTAAATCTAAATAAAGAAGATGGCGGAAACAGAAAATTTATAATGATAGAAATGGAAGATTATGCCGAAACCATATATAATCAAAAAATCAAATTGTATTGATATTTAAATCAAATTGTATTGCTTATTCAATAACATTTAAATACAAATATATAAAAGTCCGCCATATCGACGGACTTTTATATCAATAATTCATCACAATCCACTCCGTTTTTTCACCTTGCACCCCTTTTTTGCGCTTAAAAATAACCTAACCAAGCCCAAAACCGCCTACTATCCAAGTAGTTTTTATTTGCTTCGTTAGTGAATGCTTCTTTTTCAAAAACAATGTTACGGTAAGCTTTGTTTTTGTTACCATATTTGACAAGGTTAATGATATAATGGATTGCATACACAATGTAAAACAACACAACAATCATTTCTTTTTGTTGCTGTAAATGTATGCTTTCATGGGTCAGTAGGTTTGCGTACTTTTGAGGGCCATAATGTTTGGCATCATAACGCAAAAGAATAAAGGGGTAGAGTGTTATACCTGTATAACCTTTTGGCACAAAACGGCTATTTGTAATTATTTTCATATTAAATACCTTGTTTATATCTTACTTCTATGTATCCACGATTAAAACCTGTGCCTGCAAACGCAAAATCATCAAGCACACCCCCATCATTCCTTCTTAACAAGAGACGGTTTGGCGATGATTCATACGAATATTTTATATAGCCCCCGGCACTTAATGGGATAGTTTCAACTGTATCGACAATCATGGCTGAATCACCTAACTTTATTACAGCCTCCAAAGAGACTATGTTGCAGCCAGATGGTAACTCCCATTCTACAAAGGTTGACACATCATTATACATATCCCAACTGCCAATTTCTAAAACCTTGGTTTTTACATTGTCGTTGTCTATGCTGTTTAATTTGGCCAACAGGGTGTTTGTAAAATCATTGTGGGATAATCCCATCCCGGAGACTGGTTGGACGTACAAGGATGCGAACCGTGCTGCGTTTACACCAATAGAGTTTTCAGGTTGTGCTGTGTGCTGGGCGGCTACTACACGGCTCAACAAATAAGTGTCTTTCATTGAATCGTCGCCATACTTTTTTAGACCTGCAGGATCGTATGTTTCTGAAACAACAAAATAGGCTTCACCAATATTGTCGCAACTGAAACTATGGGCAGCGCATAAATAAAACTCCATATTGATTACAACTGCCCCGGCTGCGACCAAATAAGTACCATCGCCATTATCTGTAAGCCCGCAACCGTGTAATATTATATTGTTTGCCCCATGCATCTTTAAAAAAGAAACAAAAGCATCACGGTAGATATTATCCATAAACCGCAAATCGTTTAACATAAAAGGCATCCGCCCACTGGCATCATTAATAAATTTATCCATTTCAGAAAGTTTTTATTTCATATCGCATTTCAGCGAGTTTGTAATATCCTATTGTTTTTTTTAAGCTTAAAATGTCGTGTTCTGATAAGTTCACAAAACAAGTTTCGGGTATATTGACCGTAAAATCAAAACCAGACCCGGCAGCCCCTGAATTTTCAACAAAGGTATCTATCTGGTCGCCCATTGCTGCATTAGGGTCAGCGGAGGGGTTGCTACCATTGCCGGCCCCGGTATACCCGTACCAATAATTGTCATAAATCACAAAATCGCCCGAAACATAAGACAAGCCACTTTGCCAAACATTACCAAGGTAAACAGACAAAAAATCCTCACCCTTGTTATGCAAATATAATGGTGAATAATATCCCCCTGATTCAACATAAATACCGGGGCAGTTAAACATATCACCTAACTTTTTGTTAAGGTAGATTGTTTGCCCCGTAAAATTAATATCGTATAATTTTGCGCTTTTTAAGTTTTTAAATTCGATATACACTTTGTTTAAATGCGACAAAACCAAGCCAAGCCAACTGATTTGCCTTGGTTGCCTTAATTTAACAGGTAACAACATCCTTATAAGGGCCGTAAAATCTATATCAAACATCGGGTATAAAATCTAAAGTTAATTCATCAATCTGCATATAACCTGATGCAGCCACATAATAATCTTCAATTACTTGATAATCCACAGGGCTTTCGTTATGGGTTTTGGCAAGGCCTGTAACCAATACCGGATTAATTACACCGTCTATTTTTTGTAGCTCATCGGTAAACCCGGTTAACGAAAACCTCCCGTTAAACACTATGTCCGATAAATAATTATCTGCAACCGCACGTATTTCGGTTTCCAAATCGGTTTTAATTTTTTGCGCATTATAATAAATACGGTAATCAAGGTTTAAATCGTCGGCATCTTGCGATACCACCCTTGTGTACATGCCCGGAAACTTTAATTGGTTAATATATCCTACCAAAGAATCTTGCTGGGTTTGTGTTAAGGCTATCAGGTTGCCAGAGCCATCTTCAGATGCAACCTTAAAGGTAATCATCCTGTCAAGCGTTTCT
Source organism: Bacteroidetes bacterium 4572_117 (assembly GCA_002084525.1). Lineage (GTDB taxonomy): Bacteria > Bacteroidota > Bacteroidia > Bacteroidales > NBLH01 > NBLH01. Next base: position 6,419 of record NBLH01000108.1, read on the forward strand.
ATTGCAACCTGTTTAACAATTTGTTTTTCTTGGTCTAAAACAGCATATTTAAAAACACCGTCGATAAACTCAAGAGTATCGCCGTATTGAAACAATTTTGTTTGGCTTAACCACCACAATAGCGTACCCGCTTGTTTTTGTGCAAAAATTTCGTTTATTTGGGTTTGGAAACTATCAAACAAATCACGTATCGCCTTTGAAAAAAAAGCGAACACCCAAACCCAAAGGCGATAAATAGAAACATTAGATGTACTGTTAAGCCCATCAAGTTCAGGGTATGCACCGCTTTCTTTTTCTATTAATATTTCGTTGTATATTTCGTCTGTTGTCATTTGTTGTCTTTTTAATAAATTATGCCACGCACAAAACTTTTCGGGTACCTGAACCTCCAAGCTCCGACATGGTCTGGGTAAACAAATCGCCCGTACTTAAACCCGAATCGCTGGTCGGCAAATTAGGGATGCGTGTTATGTCGGCAAAACCACCATCGCCCTTTAAACAATGATGCTCGTTACCCGACAGCTTAGGCAAAAGGCCATGGCGCCCAGATGTCGCATCAAGGTCGGTGTTATCTTCGGGTTCCCCAAAATCATCCAGCAGCGTACCTATTGTCGCATTATTTTCATCCCAAGGCTGTACATCCTGCCCAAGGACCAACCCTAAATCCTCACGGGTTTCAGCAGCTGAGCGGCCTTCAATGTGCGTGGCATCTGTAAAACGTGCAAAATCATTATCAGCAGGTGTGCCTGATGATGAAACATTGCCTCCGCTGCCGGCACCGTTCGCAACCAACTCGTATTCTTCGTTTGTGTTATTCCATGCTATCACCCGCCCATTTTCGGTTACGGTAGGTGCTTTTATTAATGGGTGTACATTTTTGCCGCCTATATGGTCTTTGACGGCACGCCAGTCAGGTATCCATCTGTCATCTTGGCTGCCATCACTAAAATAAACGCCTGCGTAAACCAAACCTTTATTGTTGATACTGTCTAAAACAACCATATCCGAAGCGATTGAGATATGGTTTATATTATTGCCTGGCGAGATATAACCAATCCTTGAACTATGGCCAGAGAGCAGGGAAAGGACTCCAGATACGTATGCATCTAAAAAAGCCATACGAGCACTTGGTAGGCCAAGGTAGACCTGTGCACCTTCTTTGAATGTAACAACATTTCCATTGATTGTTATATTATCCATCCCTCTAACATAATCCTCTCCTGACCATACGGCAATCTGATAACTTGAGGGTGTACCTGTTTTAAATACATCTCCTGCATCATATGCAATTCCATCAGCATATTCTTTTACAAG
>NBLH01000109.1 GCA_002084525.1 Bacteroidetes bacterium 4572_117
TGTTACATCTTTTTCAGGATTGTATTGCCACAACCTAATTGTTGTCCCAACCATTTTCCCAATTTCAATGCCCTCTTGGTTTTCTTTTTTATATACTTTGGCCCAATCAAGTTCGTGATAATTTCTGGTATTTTCAGGGTCTAAAACAACTAGTGTTACATGTTGCGACGATGGTGTTACCCATGCCTGTAAAAAAATATAATCGTCAACATTATAGTTATTGCCCGGATATTTTTCATCTAGGTAAACATCATACATTGGCCTTAATATCCGTAAACCTAAATCATGCACGTCACGGCAAACCCCGGCCTCAATATTATCGTCTAAAGTTGACAATGCATTTAACATTTGAATAGCAGTTACAATGCCTTTTGCCTCCGGTTTTGTAGATACAACCCTGTTTGTTTGGTAATGGTGTTTTTTTAATTCATACATAAGCATGGTAATAAAGGGCAATAAATCTTCCGACAGATTATCATAGCCCAAGCCCATCATTTCGGTGGTTGTTTTAACAATATTTTCACCCATCCCTATTTCATCCTTCACATTTACCAGGTTTGCACGCCATAATGAATATAATATCTCTTTTTTATTCAGTGTGTTTATATATTCAAGTAGTTCTTCGTTGGTATTATTAGATTTGTTATGTTGGAGGCTACCCAATATTGCATCAAACTGGTTGTTGATACCTGAATAAACCCCATTAGGTATAAACTCGTCATAATATAATTGCATACCGCTATTTACCGCAAATTGTCCATGGTTTTCTTTATGGTTTGAAATAAGCGTAAAACGTTTATAATTTAATGCTGAATTTGCTAAAGTTTGAAAATTAAAGCTAAAAACAGAATCGTTGAAATTGAGGAATTTGTTTAAGCTAAATTTTACCTTTGAGGTATCAGTTTCGACTTTATTTGTTAAATTTTGGGCTAAAATGCCGTTAAAAGCCTGAATTGCCACAAAAAATATTACAGCAAGTATATAAAGTATCTTTGTTTTTGTCATTTTAATATCCACAATAAGGTCTCAAACCTATTTATTTAATTTTATAAATTATCTTAATAAACACCTTAGTTTAATCAAAAATATACCTAAAATTTAAGTTTATCCAAGGTGATTTCCTGATAAAGTATTGATTAAAGCATAAATAATAATTGCCCCAAGCTTTGCGGTTCTGTTATCTTCGTCAAACCGGGGCGAAATTTCTGCTATGTCAAAACTTACAAGCTTGTTTGAAGCCGCTACATACTTTATTAATTCAAGCGATATTTCGGGCAAAAGGCCAAATGGTTGAGGCGAGCTTACCCCCGGGGCATAAGCAGAAGAAAAAACATCTGAACAAATTGTAAGGTATATATGGTCATTTTGAGATATGAATTTATTTAAATTTGATTTTATATCGGCAAGATTGCTTTCATTGATATTTTTTGCCAATTCAAAATTAACATTAAGCTCTTTAGCTGTTTGAAACAGTCTTTTTGTATTCGCATATGTTTGAATACCAACACAATGGTAAGAAAACGCATTATTGTTTTTTTTACACATATCAGCTATTTGCAAAAACATGGTACCCGAGCTCCCTTTCATGTTTTTATACGGCCTTAAATCAAAATGTGCATCAAAATTTATAATGCCAATCCTTTTTTCCTTTTGCCGTTTGTATACAAAACCTGCAACTCCATTATAATTGCCAAATGCAATATCATGGCCACCGCCCATTATAATTGGGAACATACCAAGCGATAAAATTTTCTCTACAGCTTCAGATAAAGCTTGTTGGGCAGTTTCTAAATTGTTGTTTAAGCAGAAAATATTGCCGGCATCGTACAATTCTACATTTGAATTGTTGTTCCAGGCCAAGTTTGCCATTTCTTTACGTAAATAATCGGGAGCCTTTTCAGTTCCTGTCCGCCCTAAATTCCTAATTACACCTTCGTTGCATTCATATCCAAGTAAACAATAGTTTTTTTTGTTTATGTCAATTTTTGTTTCACCTAAGTTACTTAAATTAATATTACAAATAACTTGATGCCATCGAAAAGAAGCAAAATCCTTTGAATTATCTACCCGTCCTTGCCAAATATTTTTATTGGCTACCCTGTAATTATTAACCATTAATATAAAATAAACTTATTTGCCAGTTTTTTTTTTCTTTAAATACAGTAAAAAAGGCGGAACATATGAAAGTAATAAAGCGGCAATTAAAATTATCAACAACAACCTTCTGATACTGATAAATGATAAACTAAAAACCATATAAATAAACAGCACGTTACCGATAGACATAATCATGGTAACCTGCCTATGGTTTAAACCAAGTTCCAAAAGTTGGTGGTGCAAATGGTTTTTATCTGCCCCGTATAGTGGTTTCCCGGTAAATAACCGAATAAACATCACCCTTATCGTATCAAACAGCGGAATTATTAATACCCCAAACGATACTGCGGGTGCAGGATAAATTGCATAAGCTAAACTTTTATCAATGTTTACTTCATTAAAATGGATAACCATAACCGAAAGCAACAAACCGATAATTAATGAGCCTGTATCACCCATGAAAATTTTATTCCTATCGCCAAAAACATTATATATGAAAAATGCAAGCAAAGAACCGGCTAACGAAATAGCTAAAATAACATATTGGAATTCGTTAATTAAGAAAAACCAATAGCCAAAAGCCCCTGTTGTTATTATCCCTATTGAGGCTGAAAGCCCATCAACTCCATCAATAAAGTTAAACCCGTTAATAATTACAATAATTGTTAAAATAGTGATAACTATACTCCAATAATAATTTATTTCATTAATCCCAAAAAAACCATGTAGGCTGGTTAGTCTCAAATCTCCAAGCAAAACAATAATTAGGGCCGCAATTAACTGCCCCGCCAATTTTGTTAAAGGTGCTGTTACCAAAATGTCATCTTTGACACCTATAAAAAACAGCACTACTGTTGCTGCCATAATGTACTGAAAACCACGGAATTGTTCGGAGTCAATCCACAAGTTTGCCGATAAAGTAAAACCAGCAAATATAGCCAACCCACCCAATATTGGAGTATTGGTTTTATGGGAACTTCGTTCCTCAGGTTCATCAAACAAGTGCTTAGCTTTTGCAACCCTAACAATTGATGGTATTGATATCCAGACAATTATGAAGGCACTAATTAAGCATGCTAACATTTTAAATATGTTATTATCAATTAACATTTGTGAAATTTAATGCATACAAAAGTAATTAATCTAATTTAATTATATACCTTCGACCTTAAAAAACATTTAATATGATACTAGTTAGTGGTGGAACGGGGATGTTAGGAACCCACTTACTTTTTGAACTTGTGAAAAGTGGTGAAAAAGTACGTGCCCTTAAACGTTCAAGTAGTTATCTTGATACTATGAAAAAAATATTTGCTTATTATCATCCTGAACCTGAAAGTATTTTTAATAAAATTGATTGGGTAGATGCAGATATGCTTGATATAGAGAGTGTTAGTAGGGCGATGAAAGGTATAGAAAAAGTGTATCATGTAGCAGCAATTGTTTCTTTTAGGTCATCTGATAAAATAAAAATGATTGAAAACAATGTTAATGGTACTGCAAATATGGTAAACATTGCTTTAGAAAATAAGGTTGCCAAATTTTGTCATGTCAGTTCGGTTGCTGCCTTAGGGGTAAGTGAAGATGAAAGCCCAGTTGACGAAGAAACATTTCGCAAACCTGATTCTGACTATTCAGGATATTCAATAAGTAAATATTTATCTGAAATGGAGGTGTGGCGTGGAATTTCAGAGGGTTTAAATGCGGTAATTGTTAACCCATCGATAATACTCGGTCCTGGATATTGGAAAACTGGGAGCCCCAGTTTATTCTACAATGTTTGTAAGGGATTAAAGTTTTACACGAAAGGTGTAACCGGTTATGTTGATGTTTGGGATGTTGTTAATATTATGAAATTATTGATGGATAGCCCAGTTAGTAACGAACGATTTATTGTTTCAGCTGAAAATTTAACTTTTAAGGAAATATTTAATTTATTAGCTGATGCCCTAAATAAACCAAGGCCAAACATTTATGCTAAGCCAATTATGTTAAATATTGCAAGGTACATTGAATATTTACGTAGTAAAATAACAGGTTCTGCCCCATTAGTTACTAAAGATACTGCAAAATCGGCAAATACTATTTCGAAATTTTCAAATAAAAAAATTTCTGATTTACTTGATTATAAATTCAAATCTATAAACAAATCAACTACCGATATAGCCAAAATTTTCATAAATGATTTTAAGCTGCAAAGCAAAGAAAGTTAGAGTACAGAGCGTAGGTTAATGAGTTGATGGTTAAGGTGTTGTGGGTCTTGTGCGTAAGTTAGGGGTGTCGTATAAAAGTCATTAGTCATTGGTCATTAGTCAATCATTGGTCATTAATCATTAAACAATAGCCATTAGTCATTAAAAAGCGCATATACTGAAAACGAATTAAAATTAGACTTTTAAAAAGCTGTTTATTATTGAATATCAGTTTAATGGACAATTTAACCATTTAAAGTACAGTAACCTAAAATATGCAATTAACAATAATTGGTGTTTTTCTGCGTTATATATATGAATTGGTTTATGAAAAGAAGTTAGGTTTGGGTAAGCCCATTACTTAGTAAAAGTTTAAAGCAGAGTGATTTCCCCGCCACCATTTATCCGGTTTTAGGCGGGGAATTTTATTTATAAAATTATGAGAGGTTTTAAATTTTGGTCGGTTGCTATTACTCTATTTTTATTAAATACTTTTACCCTAAAGGCTCAATTTGAAATTTGGACTGTAGGTACAGCACGTACAATCCCTGAAGGGCATTTGGATGTAAGTGTTTTTAGACCAACACGATATGGCCTGAGTAGAACTTTTGAACTTTCAACACACCCTCTTTTATTCCCTGTTTTACCAAATGCCCAAGTAAAAAAAACATGGTATAAAAAGAACATAATTTTTGCATCTGTCCATGGCTTAAATTATCCCAGCCTTTTTTTGAATATTGTGCGTTTAACTGATAAACCTGATCTTATACCGGCAAATTCTGTTGTACCACAACTTTTTGCTTTTAAAAATGAAATTATTATTAGTAAAATACTGAAAAAACCAACAACTTGCGAAGCAGAAAATTATTTCCTGTCGCTGAAACTAGGTGTCCAATTTGCTCTTCAGTTCGGTGAAAACACTATGCCACTGATACAAAAATCAATCTTGTACCCACGGACCTCAATCTATCATAAAAAGATTTTATGGTATGTAGGTGCCGATATTGATGGGCATTTAAATTCGTTCATTAATTTTTCGGTAGATCTGGATTTTCTTTCTGTTGGCTTGGATATTGAAGATTTTGCAGTAGAACATAAAGCAATGTTGATGGCACCATTAACTAAAAGCCTGATGATTTTAGGTGGTTATAAAGTAACATATGGGACATATCCCTCGGGTGCAAAGCTTGGGGTTTACCCAATGTTCGATATTTCGTGGAAACATATTTTTACCATAAGGAAAGATAAAGAACTTAACTTGTTTAAAAAGAAGATGTTTTAAAACAACACTTTGTTAAAAAATAAAGTGTTACGAAATCCGATTAGTATTAGTGTGTTATAAGGTCAGACATCCTGACTTATCGTAAACTGAATTGTCTTATTTTTTTTTTCTACTTTCATTAAAATCATATTTCGCAATTAGTCATTAGTGACTGGTCATTAAGTAATTACGCAATTATAAAATGACTAATAACTAATTTCCAATGACTTTGTGCGACAATTTCAATTTACGGACCAACCCTTGTAATATTTTGATAATCAGATTATGGGTCAGGAGTTCTGAAATTATATAAAAATCAGTGTTATCAGCGTTCCTGTTTTTTGTTTGTAGCGAAGCTACGCTATGTTACATAAGGCTTTTGCCAATATCAAATCAATATTATTTGTAATTTTTATGTTTTCACGATTTCCTTCAACCAATTTAATTTGTTCGCCCATGGCTTCTAAAACACTGGCATCGTCAGTAAACATTTCTTTATATGCTTGATTATATGCATTTTTTAGGATTCCAGTCTTAAAAACCTGTGGGGTTTGTATTAACCTTAAGCCTGATCTGTCAATAGGTGAATTAGTGTTTCCGGAAACTTGCCTGACAGAATCGACCGGTAGGATTGTAGGGATTGCATTACCTGAAATTTTCGCTTCATTAAAACAACGTTCAATTGTATCTTGGCTAACTAGCGGCCGTACCCCATCATGGATTGCTACCATGTTTTCAGACAATTTAATGGTATCAAGTCCATTTTTTACTGATTCGAACCTAGTTTTTCCGCCTTTTATAACTTTATGTTTGATATTAAAATCATGTTTTTTACATAATGAATACCAAAAATCAAGCTGCTTTTCAGGTAATATAATAATAATTTCAATATCTTTTTGAAATTTATAAAACGCAATTATGCTATGCATTAAAATTGGTTTGCCTTTTAATTCAACAAACTGTTTTGGGATATTGCTTTTAAATCGGCTACCTGAACCACCGGCCACTATAATTACTGAGTTCATCAATTTCTTTTTTGATATTTTTTCTAGCTTGTTTTTCAAATTTCCTGAAAAAATCTTCTGTTTTATATATCCTGTCATTTTCAAGGATGTTATTTAGGGCTTTTTTCCTTCCTTTTTTGTATAAAACATTTGGGTAAATACTGTATTCTTTCCGTACTTTTTCTGTATATTCAGAGTATCCAATCCAGTCTTTACCAAGAATGGCAAGGTCAAAATCAAGGAAATATGCTAAATCTGGATCTGCAAACATTGTTTCATGAGATTTTGTTGCAACAATATAATTATAGCACAAATTAGCATCATTGGCTTGTATATTTAATTCTTTCATTCGCAATTTTGCTAATTCAGCACTTTTTTCTTCATTATTTTTTTTCTTTACGTCATAAACAATATCATGATAAAAAATTGCAAACAAAACAATATCTTTTTTAACGAGCAAATGTTCAAACTCAAAGAAAAAATGCAATAATTCTGCTATATGCGATAAATTATGGTAATGTCGGCTTTTTGAACTGTACTTTTCTTTTAACTCAAGCCAAAACATCTGCATAATCGCATCATTATCTGTATGTTTACTAATTAAATTTATGAAACATTTCTCTATAGTTTGCATATCTGTTTTATGTATAATTGAGTCTAGCCCAAAAAGTCTTAGTACGAAATTTTGAGCAACTTATTACCCTTTTTAGACAAGCCTCATAATTACATTAATCAACCTGATTTCCTACTTTCTAACGAAACCAAAACTACCCCCAAAATACTAATTGTCCCACCTACAATCTCTATGTGTGAGGGCATTAAATTAAGGAATATCCATGCGCTTATCAAAGCAAAAAAACCTTTGGTGCTTATTATTAACGAAGTTTTAAAAGCTTTGATGTATTGCAATGATTTATAGGCAAATACGGTAACAATGAAAACTTCGAGGAAAGACCCGGAAGAGAGCAGTATCCATGACCGGGTCGAAATATTTAATGAAATATCAAATATTATGACAAGGATAGTAAACGAAAAGAGTAGAATTGTTGCACGTACTAACGCCAACACTGCCGGGTCAATTGTTTTTCTTTTTTTTCTGGCAATAATAGTAGCCATCGAGAATAAAAATGCAGCCAAAACAACATACTGGCTTCCCCAATAGCTAAAATAATTCCTAAAAATTGAATCTTGTTAAATGATTCTTTAAGAAAAATAACACCAAAAATCACGACAAAAACCGGCCCTATATTTCCAATAAATGAAACCACCCCTGGGTTCTCCATTACCAAAATTGCGTAATAGAAAAGTCCGGTTGCTGCTGCTTCTAAAACTGAAACTGAAAGTAATTCGGTATTAATTTTTTTTATCGATGCCCTAAAACTAAATTTTTTATTGTACCGCAAGCTTAATACGTATATGAAGTTCCATAATGTACCAACCAAAAACCAAAAAAAGCCAAATTGGTAAAAATTAACCTCAGAAAATGATAATTTGCTGAATATGAACGAATTTGCAAGAGCCAGAGAGGCGATTCCTGCATAAATGTATCCTTTTATTTCTCTTTTAGTCATGTTTTTTCTTTAAATCTAATAATTTATTAATTTGTTTTGCTAATGAAATCACAACAATCCCCACAATTGTTAATGCACCTCCTATAAATTGATTTTCGGTCATTATTGCATTAAAAAAGAAGAAGGCACCAATAATTACCAATACACTTTTTGAGCTGATAATGATATTTAAAATAGAAAGTTCGATATATTTAAATGAGTAATATGAACATAAAACCGCTAAAAACGGCCCCATAAATGAACCAATGGCAATATATAATAAAGTATTTGTATCAATTGTCAAATTTAGCCCTTCATTTAACGAAAATGCAAAAGAAACTATATTTTTTGTGTTTTTTGAAAAAAATCGTATATTTTTGCAACTTTTTGCAACTTTTTACGTATAAGAAAGAAGGTGAAGATATTTCAGCGGTTGTTGTGATTTTTTAAAATACCCGATATCTCGGGAACTACCCTTTTAGAAAAAATTCACAATAATGAAACTAAAATTCTATTTCATCAAAAAAAGCTATTTTTTTATTAACAAGCATTAAATCGTAATACCTTGTTATACAGGTATATATGGCAGCTTGTTTGTTGATAAGTTTTGTAAAATGTTACCAGAAAGGTTTAGCTATTGACTTTAAATGTTAAATAGCATACCTTTGCACCTGTTATAATTGATAGAATATGAGACAGTTAAAAATAACAAAGTCAATCACAAACAGAGAAAGTGCTTCTTTAGACAAGTACCTGCAAGAGATTGGAAAGTATGAACTAATTTCTGTAGAAGAAGAAGTTGAGCTAGCTCAACGGATTCGTAAGGGAGACCAGACAGCTATTGAAAAATTGACCCAGGCAAACTTGAGGTTTGTTGTATCTGTTGCAAAACAGTACCAAAATCAAGGCTTAACATTGCCAGATTTAATAAACGAAGGCAATTTGGGTTTGATAAAAGCTGCAGAAAAGTTTGACGAAACACGTGGTTTTAAATTTATTTCGTATGCTGTGTGGTGGATTAGGCAATCTATTATGCAGGCAATAAATGAACAATCGCGGATAGTCCGTTTACCTTTGAATCAGGTAAGTTCGCTTAGTAAATACAATAAGGCTGTTGCCGAATTTGAACAAAAGCACCAACGCAGGCCAACCCCAGAAGAGTTAGCCAAATTGTTGGATTTACCTAAAGAAAAGGTTTTAGATACTATGCGTGTATCTGGTCGCCATGTATCGGTTGATGCACCTTTTGCAGATGGAGAAGATAATAGCTTGTTGGATGTACTTGAAAACGGTGATTCGCCTGTTGCAGATAGGGGCTTAATTAACGAATCATTAAGTAAAGAAATCGACAGGGCATTTTCTACATTAACCGAAAGGGAAAGGGTTATACTTAAATTATCTTTTGGTATAGGTATGCCGGAGATGTCGCTTGAAGAAATTGGCGAAAAATTTGAATTAACCCGTGAAAGGGTACGCCAAATTAGAGAAAAAGCAATAAGGCGGCTTAGAAACACTTCAAGAAGTAATTTATTAAAAAGTTATCTTGGATAAAAATTATATGGATGGAAAACTACAAACAGTAAAATGTATGTAGTTTTTCAACCAGTTTTAATTGAGCCAAAAGATTTTAAGCCAAACAGAAAAAACGCCTGGTGCAAGGGCTTGTAAAATTTTATCAAGATATTAGTTTATCATGTTTCTTCACATTAAAAAAACAGATTAAACATAAAGCTTACAGGACAAGCGTATTATGCTGAATATCAACATGATACAATTTAGTAGTTAAACCAATTATAGTATTCCTTAATTCCATAAATCTTTGAAATTTACAGAACTAAAACTTCACCCCTCATTGCAAGAAAGTATTTCGGCAATGGGCTTTGTTGAAACAACACCAATTCAAGCAGAAACATTACCCGCAATACTCAACAAAAAAGACTTGATTGCCTGTGCACAAACAGGTACAGGAAAAACAGCGGCCTATATTATCCCTGTTTTAAATAAACTTATTACTAACCCTACTAGTGATGTCGATACCTTAATTATTGTACCTACGCGTGAACTTGCTTTGCAAATAGATCAACAATTTGAAGGTTTGAGTTACTTTTTGGACGTTTCGTCTGTGGCAATATATGGAGGTGGTGATGGAGATTCATGGACTACCCAAAAAAATGCACTGGTACAAGGTACAAATATTGTTATTGCAACGCCTGGCAGGCTAATATCGCACATGAATTTTGGTTATGTTAATTTCGATAAGCTTACGCATTTGATATTGGATGAGGCAGACCGTATGCTTGATATGGGATTTTTTGAGGATATTGTAAAAATAACTAGCAGTATACCTGAGAAAAGGCAAACTTTAATGTTTTCGGCTACTATGCCCGAAAAAATCAGGAAACTGGCACATAAAGTACTGGAAAACCCGGTTGAGGTTAACTTGGCACTTTCTAAACCAGCAGAAGCAATATTGCAAGTTGCTTATTTGGTTTATGACCAAAATAAAATTGCATTGATAAAAAAATTACTTGATGGTAAAGATTTAAAGAGCATCCTTATTTTTTCGGCAACAAAAAGGAATGTGAAAAGTATCCGTGCGGAACTGGTAAGAATTGGGCTTAACGCCAAAGAAATACACTCTGACCTAGAACAGTCTGAAAGAGAGCAGGTTATATTAGAGTTTAGAAACAGGAAAACCCAAATACTTGTTGCCACAGATATTTTGGCACGCGGTATTGATATTGAAGAAATTGACCTTGTATTAAATTTTGATGTGCCTGGCGATGCGGAAGATTATGTTCATAGGGTTGGCCGTACAGCAAGGGCAAAAGCATCGGGTGTGGCTATTACTTTTATTAACGATACCGAACAGGGAAAATTCAAAAAAATTGAAGAATTAATTGAACTAAACCTGATTAAGCTACCCACGCCCGAAGAAATTGGCGAAAGCCCAAAATATGAAGTTAAAAAACTAAACTCTAATAAAGGACAATATAAAAAAAGGTACTACAAGCCAAAACGGAAGCAATAAATCCGGAATTATTCTTTAGGCGACCTCTATAAATTAAACAACTATTAATTAGCAAAATAGGAGATAGATTTGTTTAAAAATTGAAAAACGCTACGAGGTATTTATCTTTAATCTAATAACCAATCCTTAAGGTGGGAAATTTCCAATAATCAAAAATGTTTCCTATATTCGCAGAGTGTTTTGATAGTTTAACCCTAACCTAAGTTGCATCATCAAATAGAAAAATACACATATATAGAATAGTACAACAAGCATATATTCAGGCAGATAAGAAAATTGCAAAAAAATCTTCAGTTCACAATACGCTGTCAGACAGGAAGGTAGTTTTCCGACATAAAACGTAGTCCCCTGAAAGAATGTCGTATCAACATTATTTAACATTATTTAACATTTAGGTTTTGTATTTTTGCATAAAAGTTTTACTTATGTTCATAAAAAAAGCAACCAACAAAAAACCCAAGGCCACCTATCCAACCTATAGGCTTGTAAAAAGCAAGCGGATAAAAGGTACCCCCCGCCATATTAATATATTGGAACTTGGTAGTTTACCAAATATCCCATTGGACAGGCACAAAG
>NBLH01000110.1 GCA_002084525.1 Bacteroidetes bacterium 4572_117
AATAATAAAAGAAAGCAAGTTTGACAACAATGGGGTATACCCAATTGACATAATCGAATATAATATCTGTGGCGACCATATGCACCTGCTACTGGTGTGCGAAGAGGAAGAACTATCGAAAATAGTAGGAAAAATAAAATCGATAACTTCCAGGGCAGCGAACATTGCAGCGGGAAGAACTACAACAACAAGGGGGCATGCCCCCTTGTCGTACCGAGTATGATGGAGGTTTTGATGCGGTGATTGGTAATCCGCCTTATGTTGATATAAAGGCTTTACCACCTAAATTAGTTGCTGGTTTATTTAAATATTATGATACAACAGAGAATAGAATAAATTTATACTCTATTTTTATTGAGAAAGCAAGAAGTATTGTAAAAGACAAAGGTTTTGTTTCTTTTATTAATCCTAACTCAATACTTGTTAACTCATCGTATAAAAAAATCAGAACATTATTGATGTCAGAAATGACCAAGATTATTAAATTGCCTGATAATGTTTTTGTTGATGCAAAAGTAGAAACAATTATTTTTGAATACCGCAAAAATTATTCAACTGAAATTGTTGATGTAATTGTTTATCCAAAGTCGGAAATAATAAACTTCGTTGATAATCTTAGAATAAATCAGATTGATAAGAAAATATGGAAAGAGGATAAAAACAATAATTACAACATTTTTTTATCGGTAGAACATATTAGATTACTTGAAAAAATTAAAAAACAATCAACAAATGAATTAGGGGACATTTCTGACTTCTCACTTGGAATTACACCATATGATAAATACCAAGGTCATTCAGAAGAAACTATAAAAAATAGAGAGTTTCATTCATTAACTAAAATAGATGAAACATATAAGCCTCTGATTATAGGTGAAAATATTGTCAGATATAATGTAACAAATAAAACAAGTGAATATATTAAATATGGAAATTGGTTAGGTTCAATGCGGTCAGAAAGATTTTTTACAGAACCTCGAATAATTGTTCGACAAATTGTTTCTGGAAAACCACCACGAATCTATGCAGGTCTTGCAACAGAAAGTTTATATTTTACACAAATTGGATTTGCAATTATTCCCAAAGATAATTCAACACTAAAATTTGTTTTAACTTTATTAAATTCAAAATTACTAACTTATTTTCATAAGTATTCTTATCTTGATATTGAAAAAGATTTATTCCAGAAAATACTAATTGCAAATTGCAAACAATTACCAATAAAAGAAATCTTACAAGAAGCCCAACAACCTTTTATAGAAAAAGCCAACCAAATGTTGGGTTTAAACAAAAACTTACAACAAAAGAAAAACAAATTTATAAACCGGGTAAAAGATAATTTATTTGCGACAATGGGACATGTCCCTTTGAGCAAAAAGTTAAATTCTTTTTACGATTTTTATCGTTACTACAACAAGACGAGTGGGAAGAGTATTTTACAGCCTACAAAACAGAAATAAACAATCTGCAAAGCCAAATATCGGCCACCGATAAAGAAATAGACCAAATGGTTTACCAGCTTTACGATCTTACCGGTGAAGAGATTAGGATTGTAGAGGATAGCGTAAAATAATTAAAATATAAAATATGAGAAAATACATTTCAATAATTGCCGGGGTTTTTATATTAGCCATTGCGATATTAATTGCAGTAAGTTTTATTAAAAATAAGAAAAAAAAGAAACCCCCTACAGAAAAAATTACGAAAACAGTTTTTGTCCAGACTGTTAAAAATAAAACAATCCCCCTGACCATTACAACAAGTGGTAATTTAAAAGCCAAAAACAAAATTGATCTTTTTTCAGAAGTACAAGGGGTATTAAAAATAAGTTCAAAAGATTATAAAGCCGGGACCGGTTACCAAAAAGGCGAAACTATTTTAAGTATAAATAGCGATGAGCATTTCACTAATTTGCAGTCGCTAAAAAGTAATTTATACAATGCGCTTTCGGCAATAATGTCGGATATTAGGCTCGATTTTCCCGAAGAATACGAAAAATGGCAGGCTTACCTTAGCGGGATCGATTTTGATAAGCCCATTGCAAAAATACCTGAAACAAAATCAGAAAAAGAAAAGTTATTCATCTCTGGCAGAAAGATTTATACAAATTATTTTCAGGTTAAAAACCTTGAAGAGCGTTTGCGTAAATATACCATAAGGGCGCCTTACGATGGCATTTTAACCGAAGCTTTGGTTACACCGGGCTCTTTGGTTAGGCAAGGCCAAAAACTTGGCGAATTTATTAATACCGGCATTTTTGAACTTGAAGTATCGATAAATACTGAATATAGCCATTTATTACAAAAAGGAAACAGCGTAGAGCTTGCAAATATTGAAAAAACCAAAAAATGGCAAGGCAAAGTTGCAAGGGTAAATTCAAAAGTAGATCAGGCATCTCAAACCATTAAAGTATATATTCAGCTCAGAGGAAAAGAGTTGCGGGAAGGCATGTATTTAGAAGCCGGCCTTGTAGCCAAATCAGAGACAAATGCTTTTGAAGTGGCCAGAAACCTATTAGTAGATAACACCAATTTATATATTGTTCAAGACTCTGTTTTGGATATTGTAGAAATAAACCCGGTTTACTTTAATAATGAAACAGTTGTTGTGAAGGGCTTAACAGATGGAAGTAAAGTGATAACAAAACCTGTACCGGGTGCATATAAGGGGATGAGGGTAGAGATTAAGAATTAGGGGTTGGGTCAAATCTGTTGATTAACTGACGGGTTAACCCGTCAGTTACGAAAACTCAAACCATAATCAACAGTTTTAACTCAGGATCAGAATTAGTACCAAAATCTTGATTTAATAATTTAGTTCATACAAAGCCAAAAAGAGAATAATTCTTTCTTGACGTCTTTGCGCCTTTGCGAGATAAACATTTTATTATGAAAAACATTATATCATATTTTATAAAATACCATGTTGCGGTAAATATTATCGTAATAACATTTATTGTATTCGGTATTATTGGGGCACTTTCCATGAAATCGTCCTTTTTCCCTCTATCTTTATCAAAAAATATTAGTATAAATGTAATTTACCCCGGTGCGTCACCCAGCGAAATAGAAGAGGGCGTAGTGCTTAAAATTGAGACCAACCTGAAAGGGATTGTTGGGATCGACAGGATAACATCTGTTTCGAGGGAAAATTCGGCAAATATTAATATCGAAATTGAACGGGGGCGGAAAATTGATGTGGTACTGGCCGATGTTAAAAATGCTGTGGACAGGGTGCCTTCTTTTCCTGTTGGGATGGAACCCCCGGTTATCGCAAAAATTGAAATGATAAGGTCAACTATTAATTTTTCAATTAGTGGAGATAAATTACCTTTGGCCACCCTAAAACAATATGCCCGCAAAATTGAAAACGATTTAAGGAACTTAAAAGGCATATCGCAAATTAGTTTAACCGGTTTCCCTGCTCAAGAAATTGAAATTGCACTACGCGAAAATGATTTAAGGGCTTACAAGCTATCTTTTTCCGAAGTGGCAAATGCAGTACGGCAGTCTAATTTATTAATCACGGGGGGAAGTATTAAAACAAATAAAGAAGATTATTTAATCAGGGCAAATAACCGCAATTACTACGGCATTGAATTATATAATTTGGTTGTCCGTGCCGATAAATCAGGAAATATTATCCGTTTAAAAGATATTGCCGAAGTTAAAGATACATGGTCTGAAACCCCCGATCGTATTTTTTATGATGGGGATATTGCGATAGAAACTGCTATAAACAACACAAACAATGAAGATTTATTGGCCACAGCAGAGCAGGTAAGGAACTACATCAATAAATTTAACGAGCAACACGATAATATAAAACTGAATATTACCAGGGACCTGTCAGTAACCCTTAGCCAAAGGACAAACCTGTTGCTTGAAAATATTTTTTATGGTGTAATGCTGGTCTTGTTTTTCCTGGCCTTATTTTTAAACGTACGCCTTGCGTTTTGGGTAGCAGCAGGCTTACCAATTGCTTTTTTGGGTATGTTTATGTTTGCGGCACAATTGAGCGTAACCATAAATGTTTTTTCCTTATTCGGGATGATAATTGTAATTGGTATTTTGGTTGATGATGGGATTGTAATAGGCGAAAATATATATGATCACTACAAAAAAGGCAAAACCCCAATACAAGCGGCTATTGATGGCACCTTAGAAGTAATCCCACCTATAGTTTCGGCAATTCTTACCACTTTAATAGCCTTTTCTACATTTTATTTTTTAGATGGGCGGATGGGCGACATGTTTAGCGAAGTGTCAACAGTTGTGATACTTACACTATCAGTTTCGTTAATTGAAGCATTAATTATATTACCGGCACATATTGCGCACTCAAAAGCCTTATCTGAAACAAGTGACAAAACAGGTAAAATAAGTACTTTTTTCCGTAAAGTTAATAAACAGGCCGATTGGCTTTTATTACGGGTAAGAGATCGCATTTATGCACCCTATTTAACTTATTTTCTGAAAAATAAATTTTTAGGCTTTGCTATTCCCATATCATTATTGATTATTTCTATAGGGGCATTGGGAGGCGGCCAGGTTAAAACCTCATTTTTCCCAAGAATTGCCAGCGATCGTATAGTAGTAACACTAAATATGCCCCAAGGGACCAATGAATTTATCACCGATTCAATAATATCAAAAATTGAGGATGCGGCGTGGCTGGTAAATGATGTTTACACAAAAAAACAAACAGGTAATATTTCTGTTTTCCAGAATGTTATTAAGCGAATTGGCCCTGGTTCGTCTAAAGCTACTTTAACTATTAATTTATTGCCCGGCGAAAGCAGGGATTTTTCTTCGCCGGAAATAACCAATTCAGTCCGCAAAAAAGTGGGTAAAGTTCATGGTGTAGAAAGCCTGACTTTTGGTTCAGGTGGTAATTTTGGTGGTAGCCCTATTGCTGTTGCCTTACTAGGCGATAATATCAAGGAACTAAAGGCTGCCAAACTGGAATTAAAAGCAGTTATGACAGAGAATCCTGTTTTAAAGGATGTTACAGATAATGACCCGGGTGGGATTAAGGAAGTAAAGATAAAATTGAAAAAAAATGCATATCTGTTAGGCCTTACATTGCAGTCAACAATGAGCCAGATACGCTATGGTTTTTTCGGTTTTCAGGCACAACGTTTCCAACGTGGGCAAGATGAAATTAAAGTTTGGGTACGGTACACAAAAGATAACCGCAAATCAATTAAAAATTTAGATGATATGTGGATTATTACCCCAACGGGCAGCAGGGTCCCTTTTTCTGAAATTGCCAGTTACGAAATTGAACGTGGCGAGGTGGCCATAAATCATTTAAATGGTAAAAGGGAAATTCAGGTTACGGCAGATTTAAGTTCTAAAAAAGATAGCCCTACAGAAATTCTTGAAGACCTAAAACTTAACGTAATACCGATAATTACTGATAAATATCCAACAGTTTCGGCCTCGTTTGAAGGGCAAAATCGCGAAGCCCAAAAAACAAAAGATTCAATTGCTACGGTCGGATTGGTTATTTTAATGCTTATTTACATAGTAATAGCTTTTACATTCCGTTCATATTCCCAACCCTTGCTACTTATGATTATGGTTCCTTTCAGCCTGATTGGTATTGTGTTAGGGCATTTTTTACATGGTTTGCCAATAAATATTCTTTCGTGGCTGGGTATTATAGCACTGGTTGGTATTATGGTTAACGATGGGCTGGTTTTAGTTGGTAAATTTAATGGTTTTTTAAAGCAGGGCTTAAAGTTTGACGAGGCATTAATTCAGGCAGGGATTTCACGTTTTAGGGCTATTTTCTTAACATCATTAACCACCGTTGCCGGATTATCGCCACTTTTATTGGAAAAAAGCAGGCAAGCTCAATTTTTAAAACCTATGGCCATATCCATTTCTTATGGGATTATTATCGCTACATTTTTAACACTATTGATGTTGCCTTTATTATTATCGGCCGGAAACTCAATAAAAGTTTTCATCAAGTGGATGAAAACCGGTGATAAAATCACTAAAGAAGAAGTAGAAAGAGCAAATATTGAACTTAAATTAGAAGAGGATGCATTATAACAAAATATTTAAGGGCTTGGTTAAAATAGTTAAGAATAGACCTGAGTTTGTAACTGACGGGTTAATCTGTCAGTTGATTAATTCTTTTGGCCTAAAACCAATACTTACAATTGTATTTTTATTAACAGTCTGTATGTCAGGCTTATCGCAAGAGATGTTAACAAAAGATACAGCCGTAGCACTTGCTTTAGAAAATAATTATGGGATTAAAGTGGCCAATAATAATGTGCTACGTGCAAAAAACAACTCAAGTATTTACAATAGTAGTTATTTGCCCAAGGTTTCAGCAAATGCAGGTGCTAATTACAATAATTCAAACTACAATACGGAACTTCAGGATGGAACGTCAAGTACACGAAATAATGCGGCATATAGTTCATATAATGCATCATTAGCTGTTAGTTATACTTTATTCGATGGTTTCGGACGGAGCTATAATTACAAAATCCTTAAAGAAACCCACAAATTATCGCAATTAGAGGCTAGGCAAATAATTGAAAATAGCCTGCTCCAACTTTTTATTGGCTATTACGAAGTGGCCCGTTTAACAGAAGATGAGTTAAACCTGCTTGCTTTTATTGAAATTTCTGAAAATCGTTTACTAAGGGCAAAATACAACTATGATTACGGGCAAAGTACCAAATTGGACATTTTAAATGCCGAAGTAGATTTAAATAACGATAAAATTAAATATCGGAACATTAAAAAACTATTGGCAAACTCAAGGCACAATTTAAATGTTATTTTGGGTAGGGATGTGAATATACCTTTTGCAGTTGATACGGGTATAACTTATACATCAGCTTTGATTTTGGAAGATTTAATTTCGGGCACAAAAAAAGACAATGTTTCCTTGCTACAGGTCAATAAAAATATTGAAATCAGTAATTATCAAATTAAAGTTAATAAATCGGGATGGTTGCCAACTGTCGGTGTTTCAGGCTCATATGGTTATAATAAGTTAATGAACGATGCCAGTTTTAGTACTGCAAACTCAAGTACAAACGGCTTTAGTGCGGGCATAAACCTAAGCTGGAATATTTTTGATGGTGGGATGACCAAAACAAGGGTGCAAAATGCAAAAATTTCTATTGAAAATACTCAAATATTAAGAGAACAAACCGAACAAAATTTGGAGCGTGATGTCAGAAATGCTTGGGAAGTATATCAAAATGCACTTTTTGTTTTACAGGCCGAAGGAAAAAATGTAGAAACCAATAAACGGAATTTTGCCAGATCAGAAGAACAATACAAACTAGGGCAAATTACGTCGATTAATTTTCGTTTGGCACAAGTTAATTTACTTAATGCCTCTACTAATTTAAACCAAGCAAAATTCGACACAAAAATTGCCGAATTAGTGCTTTTGCAGGTGAGTGGGCAGTTGTTGAATGCTGAGTTTTAACCCACCAGTGGGTTTTATTTCCGGATACATGCAAAATTTTGCCTGCATACATCCAGAGCAAGCTCATTTTTGTATATTTTTTGTAAAACACTGTGTAATATCTATTTTTCTGAAAATGAACTTTACGGTAAATTTAACCTTCTAAAATCAAAAAACCTATTTACGATATGAATAAACTAAAAACCAGAGCATCTAACTTTACAAAAAAAGCCTTAATTATTGTCATTTTACTGCTTGCTTTAACAAATTCGGGCTTAAGCCAAGAAAAAGATTTTACTTTTTCGTGCCGGAACGCCATTTACCTCAACTTTACAACCAGAGGTGCATTATACTCCATAAATTACGACAGGATATTTTACGAGACTGATAAAATCGCATACAGTTACAGGCTTGGTTTTTCAGTATTAGAAGATGTTATTGCTGCACCTGCCGGGATAAATCTATTTGTGCGAAAAGGAAATTTTCATCCTGAATTAAGCTTAACACTTATGCCTTATGTTGATAAATATAAAAGCTTTATGAGCGATAATGACCTGTCTGACAAATACTTATATGTAATTCCAGGAATTGGTTACCGATACCAAAAACCGAGCGGTGGATTTTTTGCCAAAGCACTTATATCACCTATGGTTGTTTTAGACCCACCCTCAAGCAATTTTTGGAAAATGGACCCTAAACTATATCCGGCAGCGAGTATTGGGCTTGGTTATAGTTTTTAAAAACGAAAAATATGAAGACAAAAACATCAATAATTTTATTACTGCTTACTAGCTTTTTTTTATTTGCTGCTTGCAGCAAAAGCCAGGAATCTTTTGTTAGTTTTAATAATAGCCAAATTGAATATATGGGACGGATTGGTACGAAAGATTCCAGTGCTGCCGAAATATATTGGCCGGGCTCATCAATTAAAATTTATTTTGAGGGGACTTCTGTAAAAGCTCTGTTGAAAGACGAAAATGGCGATAATTATTTTAATGTGGTTATCGATAATGACAGCATTCATATACTACGGCCTGATACCGTCAAAAAAAGCTATATGCTGGCTAACAATCTGCCGGAAGGCAAACACACGGTAGAAATTTTTAAGCGTACTGAATGGAACAAGGGCAAAACATGGTTTTATGGGTTTGATTTGGGAAACGAATCCAAAATTATAAATAAACCTGCCGAAAAAACCCGGATGATTGAATTTTATGGCAATTCTATTACTGCCGGATATGCAATCGAAGATTTTTCAGGTGATTCGCCGGACAGCATTTTCACCAATAACTACCTGACCTACGGTGCGTTAACAGCACGGCATTACAATGCAAAGTATTCGTGTATAGCTAAAGGGGGCATTGGTATTATGCTTAGCTGGTTTCCTTTAATTAGTTTTTCATAGAAAACCTTAAACGTACAGATTATCAACATTATAGTGTTGATAAACATTTTGAATCTTTTCGGCATTTTCTTGTTTAAGAAAGTTATAATGAGGCAAGAAAAAGACAGGGAGGAACGGGATGACCTTATGGCAAATATTTGTCTTGTCCCAAGTCCGGTTATGCGAAAACCTTAGCTATGAAAAGCTACACGCCCATGCAATGAACCACCTGACACAGAGGTGCTTACTTGGTGTAGGTGCAGATAATGGGGGTTTTACCCGGATAGAGTTCGAGTATCAGAATATTTATGACAACGTATCTGCCCTTAGCCCAGAATTATTAAAAGAGCTCAATGAAATAATTCTCGAATTTGGGCATAAAAAAAAATTTAAAAAAAAAGACAAGGTAGCATTGCGCTTAAAAAGCGATAGTTTTGTGGTAGAGAGCAACGTCCATTTCCCAACCGACTATAACCTGTTGTGGGACAGTGCAAGGAAGAGCATGGATGCAATTTCTAAATACACTAAAAAGTATGATGAGATAGGGGGGTGGCGTAAGTTGTCGAATTGGCGACAAGAATTAAAAGGCTTAATGAGGGAGTTGGGCAAAGCTAGCAGTTCAGGCGGGAAAGGGAAAAAAGATAGGGAGAAAAATGCAGCAAGGGGATATATCAAAAAAGCAAATGCATTAGTTATAAAATTATGTGCCACCCTTGACGGCTTGCCTATTAAAGACATAGAAGATTTGGCAACAGTTTATTCACTGGAACATTTTATACCTTTGATAAAAAAGCATATTGATTTGGTTGAAAGGCGGATATTAAAAGAGGAAACCATCCCCCATGAAGAAAAACTGTTTTCAATATTTGAGACCTATACAGAATGGATAAAAAAAGGAAAAAGCCGCCCAAACGTTGAGTTGGGAAAGAAATTAAACATTACCACCGATCAATACAACTTGATAATTGATTACCAGATCATGGACCATGAACAAGATAGGGATATTGTATTGTCCCTTGCTGACAGGATATTGGCAAAACACAAAGTAGATGTGTGGAGTTTTGATAAAGGCTACTGGAACAGGGAAAATATACCAATACTCCAATTAGCTGTAGATAAAGTAATAATGCCAAAATTAGGTAAAAAGAACAAGGCAGAACAAGAAGAAGAACAAAGCAGGGTTTTTAAAAAATACAAGAATTTTATAAACACTATATAAGCATTCAATTTTTTGTGTCTGCTTTATTTTACTGCCCCAAGTTTCAATAAATTATAATTTGGATGATATTGATAAAATGACGAAATTGCACATAAGTACCCAGACAAAATTAATTGTATAGTTCCTTAGTGCTTATTAAACAGTGTAATCATTAAAAACAAAAAATATGAACCTAAAAGTAACATCACCTTTCGACGGGCATCTGATAAAAAAAATCCCATTAATGGATGAAAACCAAATAGAGGAATTATTGGCAACAGCACATTCGCTATTTAATGACCGAAGTAAATGGTTACCAAAACACCAGCGTATTGAAATTTTGGAAAAAACAGCCAAAATAATGAGTGGCCGTGTTGAGGAACTCACTAAAATTGCCGCTGAAGAAGGCGGCAAACCATATGCCGATTCAAAAGTAGAAGTATTGCGCGCAATAAATGGCGTTAAATTGGCTGCTGAGCATATTGGACAAATCAAAGGTGGGGAGATCCCAATGGGTTTAACAAAAGCATCAGAAAACCGTATGGCTTTTACCTTTCGCGAACCAATTGGCGTGGTTGTTTCAATAAGTGCATTCAATCACCCTTTGAATTTAGCTGTACATCAAACAGTTCCGGCAATTGCCGTTGGTGCACCGGTAATTATTAAACCTGCATCAAGCACACCGCTTTCGGCTTTAAATTTAGCCGAAATTTTATACGAGGCAGGCCTCCCAAAAGATTGGTGCCGGGTAGCTGTATGCAAAAGTAATTTGGCCGAAAAACTGGCAACCGATAAAAGGGTAAATTACTTTTCGTTTATTGGTTCGGCAAAAATTGGCTGGTATTTACAATCTAAATTATCGCCCGGAACACGTAGCGCACTGGAACATGGTGGTGTAGCACCTGTTATTGTGGAAAAAGATGCAGATATTGAACGTGCATTGCCTATGTTGGTAAAAGGGGGCTTTTACCACGCCGGGCAGGTTTGTGTTTCCGTACAAAAAGCATTTGTTCATGAAGATATT
>NBLH01000111.1 GCA_002084525.1 Bacteroidetes bacterium 4572_117
TGATAGCTTAACCCGTGAGGTCGTCAAAAGATTCGACCCGACATTAATGCGTATCAATGTTTTCTTTTGTAGTTTTTTACTGTATATTTGGGAAAAATTAATTTACGACAATTATGTTAGAAAATATTATGACACTTGCAATGCTCGTTTTACTACAAGCAGTTCTAGGTATTGATAACCTATTATATATTTCCATAGAATCAAAACGGGCTCCGGAGCATAAACAAGCTTATGTAAGGCGTTTGGGAATTGGGATGGCAATTATTTTGCGTATTTTGCTTTTATTTGTGCTTGTTAACGTAATTGAATATTTTAAAGACCCGTTTTTTTATCTTGATTTTACGAATATCATTACAGGTAAGTTTAATATACACAGCCTTATAGTTTTTATTGGTGGAGGCTTTATAATTTATACTGCCATTAAAGAAATATGGCATATGATTTCGCTTGAAGAGCATGCAAAAATAGAGGGTGCAGAAAAAACTTCAATAACAAAAATAATTGTAATGATTGTTATTATGAACCTTGTATTTTCTTTTGACTCGATATTAAGCGCTTTGGCATTAACCGATGTGTTATGGGTTATGATAGTTGCAATAATTATTGGTGGTGTTATTATGATTTGGCTTGCCGACAGGGTTTCAAATTTTTTAAAGAAAAACAGGATGTACGAAGTACTTGGTTTATTTATCCTTTTTCTTGTTGGTGTTATGTTAATTACCGAAGCCGGGCACTTGTCCCACTTGCATTTGTTTGGTTCAGAAATAACCCCAATGAATAAAACCACATTTTATTTTATACTTGCAATTCTTATTGTTATAGATATTGTTCAAAGCCGATATCATAAAAATTTAATGAAAATTAAGGGAGCTAAGGCAAATAAAAAAGATTAATCCTTATATTTGCGATTCAATAAATTTTACACTTTTAAAAAACCTAAACCAGATAATAAAAACTTAGTTTTTGAAAAAATGTTGATGTTGTTAAGGTTATGTACATTATTCCGTTTATTACTTTTGTTTGGTTTTATTTTTGCGTCTTCAGTTATAGTAACAGCGCAAAAATCTATAATTTTAAATGATGAAACGGATTACTACTCGATAAACAACGAGTTAGGATATTATATTGATACTAACGGAGCTCTAAGTATCGAGCAATTGCTTTCAGGAGACCATGGATTAATAACAATTGAGCAGGAAAGGAATAATTTTGCAATGTCTGACAATGTTTATTGGTTCCAATTTTTGGTTGATAGTAAATTGACCAAAGAAAACAACTTGATTATTGAATTTGAACACCCTCTTGTTGAAGACATCAGGTTTTTTCTCATTGATTCAAGTGGGCTTGTTGTAAACATGTATAGGGCTGGACTGAAATACGACAGTAACCAGCATGAAATTGTTCATAGAAATCCAATATTCCCTATTTCAATCGGCAAAGGAAAATACCGTGTTGTTATGCGTATTGATACCAGATCGGCGGTTTATACTTCAATCAACATACATAAATACCAGGCATTTTGGCAATATGAACAAAATGAAAGGTCTTTCGTTTTTTTATTGAGTGGCATTTTATTGGCGATTTCAATATTAAATTTAGTGCTTTTTTTCTTAGTCGGCGAAAGATCCTATTTTTTATTAGCTTCTTTTTTCCTAGTTTCAATTATTCTCTTTTCAAGTACCCACGGATATCTATTTGAATTCTTGCCGGATATTCCATTATTATTGAAGGTAAAATCAAGGATAATAAGCTATCAAATAGGCGTAATATTATTAAGTTTTTTTGCCATTAAATTTCTTGATTTAAAACAACTTTCAATGTCGGGTTTTAAAATAATGAAAACCGCTATCATTTTTTATCTGGTATTTTTTATGGCTTCGGTTGCTAATGTCATTCCTGTAATAATTGAATATAAACTGGTTGTTTTTTCATATCCTGTTTTTGTGGTAATCCAAATACTAGTAATTGTAATAGCAATAAAAAAGCAAAACAAATCTGCCATTTATTTCTTTGTTTCTTTTGTTTTATACCTGTTTATTTCATCAATATTTATTCTTGTAATTTATGGCGTAGTTGCCGGTAATATAATTACAAACAACATATCAATAATCGGGACAGCCATTTTTAGTTTGTTGCTTACTATTGGTTTAAATGAAAAAATCACCAAGCTTAAAAAGCTTGAATCAAAAGCAATTCAGTTAGCTGAAGATAAAGAAGAGTTAGCAAATGAAATAGATATACGTATAGAAACTGAAGAGGCCCTTAAAAAATCAGAATTGCGGCTAAATAATGCAAATAAAGCAAAAGACAAGTTTTTTTCGATTCTTGCACACGACCTTATTACACCATTTAACACCATTTTGGGCTTTAGCAGTTTGTTAAAAGAAAATTTAAAGACCAACGATTTGAAAGAGACCGGACGTTATGTTGAGTTAATAAGTTCGTCGGCAAACAAAACATTAAGGTTGCTCGAAAATTTATTAGACTGGTCGAGGTCCCAAACCAACAATATTGAATACAGGCCTGAGCCATTAAACGTTAAGCCCATTATTGCTGATATTATATCGCTTTATGATAGCCAAAAATATAAAAAGCAAATTGAAATTGTTATAAATGTTGACAATGACATAATTGTATGCGCAGATTCAAACATGCTACAAACTGTAGTAAGGAACCTTATTTCAAATGCATTTAAGTTTACCGAGAAGGGGAAAATAACTATTAGGGCAAAAAAAATTGGCAGTGATTGTGAAATAACCATAGAAGACACAGGGGCAGGCATAGCTAAAAAACAACTAAACAACCTGTTTAAAATTGACATCAACACATCGACCAAAGGTACACATGGAGAAGAAGGCACAGGGATTGGGTTAATTTTATGCAAAGAGCTTGTTGAAAAAAATAAAGGCCAACTTTTTATTGAAAGCCAAATATATATTGGAAGCAAATTTACTTTTACGGTGCCTTTATCTGACAAGACATTAGCCCCAGCCCCATGAATGATTTTTATGAGTTAAAACCTTAATCAAAATCAAACAATTTTTTGTCTATCTCGTATTTGGTGTTTATTTCACGTATCATTAGTTTAATAACTGTACCTTTACCTATAATTAATTTATAAAAAGGATAAATAACGCCTTTCCCTTCAATTTCACGATATTCTTTATACAAAATTGTGCGTTCGTTTAAATAAGCAGCGTCCTTAATCACCCTTTTATATCTAAGACCACTATCAACATCATAAAAATCGGTAATTTGCTGACCTGCCTGATTGTTAAACCCAACTACAAATACATATTTCTTATCATAAATATCTGCCCTAATAATTTTGCTTTTAAATCCCCACTTTCTATAATGTGTTTCAGGGACAATAACGCTTTTATATTTTAGTATCTCGAGAGCTTTACCCTCGACATGTTTTTTGCCCTGCATTGTGCTATCAATACCGTTTACGCCATTGTAAATTTCCATATTTAAAAAAATGGTGTCCTTTTTAGGCCTGATCAATGATATATTTTTATAATAATTATTAGGTGCTTTATGCCGTAATATGGCTTTAACAAAAAATTCATCGTTGCTCATTTCATATTTGCCGGTTAGCAGAATGCTTAAATCCTTAAGCTTCGCTATTGACTGTTGCCCACCAACCGCTTCAACATAATCGTCAAGTACATGGAAACCATTAAATCCTTTTGGGATTACCCTTTTTATGCCCCCATCTAACCCATAAAGTTCGATACGGTAATTTTCACTTAGCTTAATTACATCGTTTAATGAAGGATACCACCTACCGGTTATCATAAAAACTGCGGCCTGGTGGTTCAAGTACTTATTTGCCAATAATTGGACACCTTGCTTTTCTGTGTTTTCTATATCATTAATAAAACCGGCATAATAATTAGGCGAAAGGTTATTTATTTCTGTATTGATTGTTAACCATGTAAGATGTTGCTCGTCGGTTTTTTGGTTTTTAAATTCTCCAATAAGCTCTTGTTTTGACTGTTGCAGATCGCCCATAAGGAAATTACCTGCTTTTAACTCATCCATTGATTCAATAGCTAGTTTTATTGCTTTTTCTATCGAATCGCCATCCAATTTAATATTTAGGCTGTAATTTCCGCTAATTTTATCGTTCTGAAAGCTTGCATTTATCGTATTTGCTAAAGATGTTTCATTAATAAGTTTTCTTTTTAACACTTTTTGGATTAAAATGCTTAAAAGCTCCGACTTTTCATAATCAAAAGTAAAAGGGTGCAAAGCAAAAGGGAAAATCATACGCAGCTCGTATTGCCCATCAACAAGGGTATCAAAATAAGCAATTTTAGTTTCTTCAATTTTCTTTAGTTTGTATTTTTTATCAGGTACATCTTTCTTTTTCCAATGGCCGAATACTTTTCCTGATATTTTTAAAATACTATCGGCAGAAAACGGGCTAATGACCATTAAATAACTATTATTTGGCCTATAAAACTTTGAATAATATTGGCGATATTTTTTTATTGAAAGACCATCAATTTGTTTAAGTGAAAGCAAGCTAGTTGAAGGATGCCCATTTCCATAAATAAGGCCATTTATAACACGCCCAATACGTGAATGCGCCAGTTTTAACATGTTATTGCATTTATTGCGCAATATTGATTTTGCCTTTTCAAGATCACTTGCCGTGCTTAAAGGGTCTTTTGTTATTTGGGATAAAAGCAACAATGCAGTATCTAACTTTTCCATTGGGCACGAAACAAAGTATCCGTAGGCATCTTTACTTAACAACAAGCCGGCTTTTGTTAAAGTGGCTTGCGACCATGTGGTTGGTAAACGTATAATTGTATTTTGTCTGATTTGTTGCTCTGCGGAAATAAAGGCCTCGTATTGTTTTGTTGTACTTTCGGGTAAATCGGTAAATAAGCGTATATAAACCTGTGACGAATCGTCGCTTTGTAAATCTAATACTGATAAACCGTTTTTTAATTGCCGGGAATTGTAGTACCTGATCTTATCTAATTTTTCCTGATCAAACCCTGGGTTTTGACCATATAAATATGGAAAAATAAAAATCGACAAAAGGAAAACCAGATTTTTTTTCATCTGTATATATTTAATTGTTTTCATTTTAGACTAAAATAAAGATACAGTCTTTTGAAGAAAATAGCCGCCCACATAAATAAAACAGGTGCACGAAACTAACGCTCTGGTTTAGATTGTCTGGGATATTTTAAATGTCTGCATTACTTATATTTTGAAAGCAATTAGTATATTGGTAATTAGTAATTAAGAATATGAGACGTTTATTTTTAATGGCCAATTACCAGTTTCTAATTACCTGTTAATTAACACAAAACAAATAATTATTAGTATCCCAGAATACTTAAACCAGAGCCGAAACTAATAATAGCTTGCCATGCACAATATTATTATGTTGGTTTATTCGTTAATCGCCCTTAACAGTGTATATTGTTTGGGTTGGGAAAGCAAAATCAAATTTCTTTTCGTTAAATTTAACAAGTATTTCCATATTAATTGATGACATAGTAGCGTAAATATCTTCGCCTTTTATGATATAATAAATAAACCTGATAATCATCGCAGAATCGCCAAACTCAGTAAAAGCAGTTACAATACCCACATTATCGACCGATTTGTTGTTTTTTGCAATTTCTTGCAATGTAACCATAGCATCTTGCATGGCTTTGGGGGTCGTATCGTAGGTCAAGCCTAAATCAAGTACCATTTTTCGTCGTGTTTCAGAGCTGATATTCTCTATCGATTCACTTGCAAAATGGGCGTTTGGTATAGTAACAATCCTTCCCTCAAGCGTTTTTAGGCGTGTGCTGCGTATACCAATTTCTTCAACCGTGCCGTCAAAACCATCGGCTTTAATCCTATCGTGGATAGTAAAAGGTTTGTCAGTAAAAATTGTAAAGCCTCCAAACAAATTGGCAACCGAATCTTTTGCAGCCATAGCCAAGGCTAAACCACCAATACCCAAACCTGCTATAAGCGCACCAATATCATATCCTGCGTTGTTTAACCCAACAACAAGGGCAATAATCCATACCGTAACCTTAATCCCTTTTCGTGCAATGGGTAAAAGTTGGTCATCAAGGTCACTGTCAGACTTGTCAACCAAAGGTTCCAAGTATTCGTTCACCAGCGCATCAAATAGGCGGGTTATCATCCATGCAATGTTAAAAATAATTAAGATATAATATACCTTACCTATAAATTCTTGCCACCACTCGTTTAAGTTTAAGAAATTTAAACCATACCAAATCCCGGCAATAATTATTGCAAACACAATTGGTTCTTCAATCATATCAACAATAATGTCGTCGAGTTTACTTTTTGAGCGTTTTGTGAACTTTTTCACTATTCTTGATATAATAAAAAATGTCAGTTTTGCGATAATAACTGAACTTACAATAATGGTCAGGGCAATTGCCCATTCTCCAATTGTATTGTTGTAAAATGGTCTTGACAAAAATTCATCCATAGCTAAAAGTTTTGTGTTTTTACAAAAATAATTAAAATATGTTATCTGCATAAAAAAAGCCCCTAAAAATAGGGGCTAAATTGATATTTATGAAATTATATTTACCTTAATTCCGCAAGTCATCAGATGACTTATTGAAAATGAGTACTTTAACAAATTATCTACACTCCTCTTTTTTAACGAGCCATCCGATGACTATCAAAAGTTTACATAGAGTCCTGCGGATTAGGATTTAATAAAATTTTCTTCTGAACATACACATCATACTGACAATAAGCACAATACTTGTATCTGCAAAAAAAATTTAAAACTACCACTGATAAATCCAAAAAGTAAGGTCGTTATACTCTTTACGTAGTTTTATAACGTTTTTCTTTGCATTTGCCTTTTCAACAAACGATGAAATTGCCACCCTGTTATACCCGTTTACTTTTGGCAAAATCATTGGGCGGTATCCTTTCTTTTTAAAATAATTATTTAAATTTTCAGCATTACTTGATTTCTTAAAACTTCCAACAACAATATAATATCGTTTTTGGTGTACTTTTACCTCTTCAACAACTGGTTTTTCTTCTTTAACAACAACTGGTTTTTCTTTTACCTCAACTGGGGGGTCAACTTGTACTTCATTCGTATTTTCATCATAATTCATATTCTCCTGCAATGTACTGTCAACAGGATTTATATCCAAATCGCTTTCATCAGCTATAAACTCTTCATTACCTGCATAATCCAAGGTGTCAGGCACTTCCATAATTTCCGAATCAGCATCAGTTTCACTGGCAGTTTCCTCTTTTGCACCACAAGAACTAAAAATTATTGCCACAAAAAAAATAATTATAAAGCTAAAATGTTTCATTTTGTTATTAGTTTAGTTTATTTAAAGTTATAAAAGTATGAAATATAAAATTGACGGCCAAGAATAATGTACTTTTTTCTATAATTATCCTTATAGATATTGGAATAATTAAAAATTTGTTGTGTTTTTTGACAAATTTAGAACACGGATAGCGCTGATAAGCACCTGTGCTTTTTTATATGTAAACCCTGAGTAGTATAAGTAATTGAAATTCTTTCAAATATCAAATTAGAATAGCACTTAGGGATTGTGATGGAATAAATTGACAGTTTTAAACGAAGGTATTTTGTTTTTTAGCAATTTGAAAAAACTAATAATAGCGGGCTATTTGAAGCGTTTTTCAAATTTACATATTTCAATTTTCAACAATTTTCAACAATAACTTTTATTTAAGATTTGAAATCTCGTTTTTTTACCGTAAATTTGAACAATTAAACAATTTGGTTGAAAAGTTAAACTTAAAAACTAAAATTATGCAAACAAATATAAAACCTGGACATAAACTACTGAAACGCAGCGTTGTAAAAAGGGATGCTTTTGGGACGGTAAATTAGTAAAACATTTTAAATACAAAACTAATAAAAGATAAAATATGCTACCAGATTATTACGAATTTTACAATCCGGTTAAAATAAATGCCGGTAACGAAGCTTTAGAAACCATACCATATGAACTTAAGCAAATGAATGTGTCGAGGCCTATTATCATTACCGATAAAGGTATCACTAATGCAGGTTTATTAAAAGTGTTAATAGATTCGTTTGATGATTCTGAACTAGTAATTGGTGTTGTTTTTGATGAAACTCCACCTGACTCTTCGTTAAAAACAGTAAATAAAATAGCAAAATTATATACCGAATATAATTGCGACTCCATTATTGCATTAGGTGGTGGCTCCCCAATGGATACGGCAAAAGGGGTAAATATTATTATTTCTGAAAAAGATGATGATTTGCGTAAATTTATGGGGGCAGACAGGCTTAAAACCCCGCAAAAGCCATTTATTGCTATACCTACAACATCGGGTACAGGTTCTGAAGTAACGCTTGTTGCTGTTATTTACGATGAGGTCAACAATGTGAAAATGCCGTTTACATCGAACCGTTTATTGCCAAATATTGCAATTGTGGACCCACGTATGACTTTATCGTTACCTGCACGCATTACCGCTGCCACAGGGATGGACGCATTAACACATGCTGTTGAAGCTTATACTTGCTTGCAAAAAAACCCAATGAGTGACGCATATGCTTTTGCGGCTATTAAGCTTGTTAGTGAAAACTTGTTGGAGGTAGTAAAAAATGGGGACAACAAACAGGCAAGGTTTGCAATGGCAAATGCTTCAACAATGGCCGGGATCGCTTTTTCAAACTCGATGGTTGGCGCAGTGCACGCCATTGGCCATGCATGTGGGGCAATTGCACATGTACATCATGGAAACGCTATGGCTATTTTACTACCATACGTGATGAAATTTAACATGGATATGTTAGAAAATTTATATGCCGAATTATTATTGCCCATTGCAGGTGAAGAAATATTTGCGGAAACAAAAACAGGCGAAAAAGCCATGAAAACCATAGAAATTATATTGATAATGAACCATTCATTAAATAAACTTTGTGGGATGCCCGTAAAATTAAGCGACGCAGGTGTAAAAAAAGAACAATTTGAACAAATTGCAAAAACTGCAATAAACGATGGTGCTATGCTACCAAATCCTAAAGAACTAAATGAAAAGGATGTTATTGATATTTTAACTGAAGCATTTTAATTTTTTATAGTAAATAAAATTCTAATTATCTAAATTTAAACATGAAAAAAATAATAGGCACTAGTAACCGACTTTTAGAGATAAACCTAAGCACACAAAGTATAAAAGTAACTAAAATAAACCCCAAAGAAAGAGAAATGTATCTAGGTGGTAAAGGCTTAGGTATGAAATTATTATACGACAGGATGAAACCTGGCATCGACCCATTGGGCGAAGATAATATTTTAGCTGTTATGATGGGGGTGTTTATAGGTACGGGTGCACCATGTACAGGAAGGTGGGATGCCGTAACAAAGTCGCCTTTAACCAATATTATGGTTTCTTCTTCGTGTGGCGGGCCTTTTGGTTTGGCATTTAAAACTGCCGGTTACGATGGTTTGTTAATTTCGGGAAAATCTGATAAACCTGTATATATTAAAATTGATGATAAAGGCGCTACAATAGAAGATGCCTCTGAAATTTGGGGTAAAGACACTGATGAAACACAGGAATTTTTTCAGCTTGGGAAAAAAGACGGGGCAATGGTAATTGGCGAAGCTGGAGAAAATTTGGTAAAGTATGCAAATGTTAAATCGGGACACCGTTTTCTTGGGCGTGGTGGGATTGGTGCTGTTATGGGTTCAAAAAACATAAAAGCAGTTGTTGCATTTGGCGGGCACTACAAGATTATCCCAAAAAACGAAGATGCTTTTAAAAAACTCAAAAAAAAGGCTAATAAATTTATTAATAACAATCATACTACTTCAGAGTTATACAGGAATTATGGGACAGCTTCGCATGTAAACGCTTGTAACAAATCGGGGATTTTACCCGTAAATAATTTTCAGGACGGCCAATCTGAAAAAGCCTTGCAAATTTCTGGCGAAATGTACAAGGTTAAACATGATAATAAATTTAGTTCTTGTTCAAACTGTACAATATTATGTGGGCATAAAGGAACTTTTGATAACGGCAAAACGCTACAAATACCTGAATATGAGACTGTTGGTCTTCTCGGTTCAAACCTAGGGAATTATGATACTACAAAACTTGCTGAATGGAATAACCTTTGTGGGAGTCTTGGCCTGGATACCATTTCAACAGGTACAACCCTTTCGTATGTGATGGAAGCAACTGAAAAGGGCTTAATGAAAACAGGCCTTAAATTTGAATCGCCTGAGGGTGTTGAAGAGATGATTAATGCTATTGCCCAAAGAAAAGACATTGGTGATGATATTGCAAACGGTACTCGTTGGCTTTCAGAAAAATATGGTGGACGTGAATTTGCTATGCATGTTAAAGGTTTAGAGTTATCAGCTTACGACCCACGTGGTGCATGGGGGCAAGGGCTTAGTTATGCCGTGGCAAACCGAGGTGGGTGTCATTTATCGGCACCTGTTTTTAGCCTTGAGGGGATAATGCATTTCCTAAATCCTTACACAACTAAATATAAACCAAAATTTGTCGATTATTTCGAAAATATGTTTGCTGCAATAAACTCGTTGCACACATGCGAATTCACCTCATATGCATATATGCTAGAACCATTTATTGCCAAAACAACACCCAAAAAAATGATGGGGTTTTTAATGCAAAACGCAGCAGAACTTGCTTTAGGCTTAATGGATGTTACTGTATATAGCGATTTGTATCAATCGATTACTGGCGTTGAGCTTTCGCAGAATGGAATGTTCCTTGCAGGCAGGAGGGTACACGTACTTGAACGATACATGAACACACTTGAAGGTATTTCGAGAAAAGACGATACTTTGCCTCGCCGCTTGTTAAAAGAGGGCAGGTTAAGCGATACAAACAACAGGCTTGTACCACTTGAAAAAATGCTTGGTAAGTATTATAAAATGAAAGGCTACGATGACAATGGTATACCTACAGAAAAAACACTGGAAGAACTAAAAATTGAGGTAAAATAATACTAACTATAGTTCAGTATATTTTCCTAAACAGTTGAATAAGAGAACTTTGCCAAAGCTTACTTAATTTAGTTATAGTGTTGATTATTAGAGCAATAACAATCTGCGGACTGCAACTTTGGCAAAGTTTACCGAACTATTGTACTTAGTACCCAGACAAAACTAATTATATATTTATTTTTAAGCAACTTGCATATTGTAAGGGCTTTACATAAGTGCGTAAGCAACATTAAATAGCACTTAGTGCTTATTGGTTAATAAAATGACAAAAAAAACAGCCTTAAGAAAGGAAATAATTGCAATTGCGGGCAAAATATTTGATACGTATGGGTTTAGGAAAACTACAATGGATGATATTGCGGATGGTATAAAAAAACGTAAAAGTTCTATCTACTATTATTTTAAAAGTAAAGAAGAAATATTCCAATCGGTAGTTTTACAGGAAGCTGTATTATTTAGGCGTACAATTATAAATGCAATAAAAAAAGAAAACAGCCCTTGCGATAAGCTAAAAGCCTATGTATTAACCCGAATGAATATCATTGACGGGCTCGGAAACTTCAATAAAGCACTGCAAGACAGACGCTTAATGCATATTGATTTTGTTGTAAGGCTTAAAAAATTGTACGATAAAGAAGAAATCTATTTATTTAAAAACATACTTATTGAAGGCGTAAATAACAACAATTTTCAAATTTACAATATTGACCTTGCGGCAACAGCCTTTATTACAGCAATGCGGGGTATGGAAAATACAATTTTACAAAATAAAGATGCCACAAACATTAACAGACAAATTGAGGCAATTATACATATATTTTTTTATGGAATAGTTAAAAGGTTGTAAATTCAATAACCAGCTAAGGAACTGTATAGAAATAACTTGACTATTTAAGCTTGTTCTTTTGCCCTTGTAACTTTCTCGAAAAAGTCCTTAAATAGTACACTATTCGTGGTTTTTCCGAGTTGTTAAAAAACAAAATAATTTCGCTTTAATTAGTTAATTTACTCCTTAACCCAACTTGAAAACACGCAGACCTAAACGTTTCACAATCACCGCATAGCGTTTTCATTTTTTCTGTAATGGTTTTCCAATTGTAATTTATATTATTTTCTTTTAGCGTTCTTCTAATATAATTTACAACTTGATACGCC
>NBLH01000112.1 GCA_002084525.1 Bacteroidetes bacterium 4572_117
CTAAGCTCATTTATACGATATAAAAACATGCAAAACATTTCCAAAATATTAGTTTTCTTATCCATAATACTTGCCATTCCTGTAGGCAAGTTATATGAGATATTTATTTGGAACGACAAAATTGTCAGTATCGGATATGTGTTAAAAGAGAAAAAAATTGATCTTAAAAACAACCCTTATATTTTGTTCGTAAAAATTAATAAAAAAAACAATGTAGCAAAGCAAATCTTTTTCAGTTATTATTTTGTTAATTACCAAAAATATGAAAATTCTAAAAATGAACTCACGTTAAATATCCAAAAGAATATTTTTAACAAGCACAAATCAAGGATCACACATCGGTTTTTGTATAATTTGATATATTCTGACAACAAAAGCACAGCTAACTTTGGGACTGCCCACACATAAGCTATCAACACATTTAAATTTGTTGGTTTTACAAAAATGATGTTATAATGGGCACATCAAAAAAAATATTAACTTAATAAAAACACAATGAATAAAAATATTATAAATTTAGGTTTTTGGGCTGCAATTATTTGCATGTCAGCTTTTATTATCTGGATAATTTCTTTTGTAGGAATTGCTATGACATCACCACTTTTCATGTGGGAAAATTTTGAATCTTACATCCAATATGTAAACTCAAACAGTCAGTTTTTTCAATATTTGGCAAAATCATTTATGATAATTTTTGCTTTGGCATATTTAATCCTATCTATCGTATTTCAAGAAATGGCAAATAATGATAAAAAGATACTTGCAAAAATTGGGCTAACTTTTGGAATAATTTTTACTATGCTGACAACAATTCATTACTTTGTTCAGATAAGTGCTGTAAGGTTTGCACTTGAAACAAACGAATTAGCAGGTATTGAACACTTTTTACAAGCAAAACCAACTTCTGTTATGTCGTCAATTAATATGTTGGGCTGGACACTTTTTCTTGGCTTGTCGTCTTTGTTTATGTTTTTTTCGTTCAACACCAAAGAATTGACAAAGGGTATAAAAACCGGTTTTTTAATTAATGCAATATCGTGTTTATTGGCAGGCTTTGGGTTCTTGTTTCAAATTGATTTAATAACATTTTTATTTATTAATTTGGGCCTAGGTGGTGGCATGTTGTTGCTTTCAATATCTTCAAGCAGATATTTTTTCAAATTGAAAAGTTTAAAAAAACTTCTAATTATTGCTTTATGCATGTTTGCATTTTCAAAAACAAGCACTATTTCAGCAAAATCTATTAATTTAAGTACAAGCCAAAATGATACATTAGGCTTATTTTTACAATCACTTTATTCTGCGAATCAGCCCGGTGCAGTAGTTACAATTGCACAAGGTACTACAATAAAATTTCATTCGGCTTATGGTCTGGCCGATATAAAAAACAAAACTTCAATGCGAAAAGATATGGTTTTTCCTATTGCATCAATGACCAAAGCCTATACTGCCGTTGCAATTATGCATCTACAAGAAAAAAAGTTGCTTAACGTTGAAGACAATTTGCCAAAGTATTTCCCGGATTTGACACAGGATTATTCAAAGGTCAAAATCAAACATCTTTTATCAAATACTTCGGGTATTTTAAGTTACAACAGAATGCCGGAATACGGGCAAATAAGAGACAAAAGTAATTTAAAATTAAACCAAATGATTGATTTCATAAAAGATAAACCATTATCTTTTAGTCCGGGAACAAAATTCAGATACAGTAATTCAAATTACCTCTTGCTTACAAAAATTATTGAAAAACTCGGCAATATGAGTTATCCTGGTTTTTTAACTAAAAATATTTTTAAAAAGGCAGATTTAAAAAACACTTTCTTTAAGGAACAAAAATCTAAACCAACAGGTTACCAAATTCAAGGAGACACTTTCAAAGAAAATTCAGAAAACACATATCATACTTACGGTGCAGGTATGCTGTATGCTACTTCTGTTGATTTTGTGAGATTTTTAATTGCTTTAAACAGTGAAAAAATTATAACACAAAAAAATCTTAATTATTTGTATTCTGTTCCTTTAATGCACAACGATGGCAGACCAGATGAATATGCTCATGGTTTTTGGATAACTAAAATTCAAGGGCAAAAAGTCATTAAACTCGAAGGCTATTGCTCTGGTTTTCATACCAATGCGCTTTATTTTCCCGATAAAAACATTGCAATAACTGTTTTTCCTAATTCAAGCGGTTATCCAAGTCCTGTAAATATGGGTTTTATTGCAGAATGGATTTACCGGTTTTATGATAATCAAAATGTTAAGATTTATTCGCCAATTTCATTATCTAATGATATTTTAAAACAATATGAAGGCGTTTATCAAATAGATTCAACTACTTTTAGACAGGTTTTTGCGAAAGATAACAAGCTGTACACCATGAGAACAGCCGGACAAATGCTTGAAGCTAAACCATATTCTAAAAATAAATTCTTTTATCCCAACACTTTTACTGAATTTGAATTTATTGAAAAAGGAAATAACATCACTATGAAAATGCTTGATGATTACGGAAATGTTTCAACAGCTTTTAAAACAGACCAACAAATTAGAAAAGCTATAGATTTAGACATAAACCAACTTGAAAAATTTACCGGAAAATATGAAAAAAGATTTAAGATATTCATTAAAGAAGATAAATTAATGTTTACTAATGGTTTTCATATTTATCAACTTTTCCCCTTAAACGTAAATAAGTTTTTCTCATGGCACGAAGATGCAGTTTTTTTATTTAAAGAAATTGATGGCAAATTTACATTAACCTATTCTATCGGTAATTTTTCGATGACTGTTAAAAAAATGGATTAATATGAATTATCTGATATTGATTGTTGCTCTATTTTTTGTGGTACTGTACTTGTATTTTTTATATTCATTTTGGTTTGGGCAGCAATTTTATAAAGAACCTAAACTGCGTGGTACTTTACGTAGAAATAGGGCAATTATTGATGATGTTAAAAGGACATATTCATATTTTTATCCAAATAAAATCTCAAGCGAAGCAAATATCCTTTTTGTTTTACATGGTTATCACGATACCGGAAAAAAAATCAGGAAAAGATTGGCCTATGGATTTGATAAAATTGCCGAAAATGAAAACCTTGTTGTAGTATACCCCGATGGTTACAAAAAAAGTTGGAATGATTGTAGAAAACATGCAAAATATCCTGCAAAATTGAAAAAAATCAATGATATTAAATTTTTGAAAGAAATTGAAAATGAAATATCCAAATATTATAAAATCAGGATTAAATCAATATTTTTGTTTGGCTTTTCAAATGGTGGGCAACTTGCAAATAAAATTTGTATGGAAACCCCAAACTGGATAAAAGGCGCTGCAATTGTGGCAGCAAACCTACCCGATAAGGATAGCTTAGATTGCAAAGAAAAACACATCCCCGTTCCAATAGTGTTATTTAATGGCACAAACGACAAAACAAACCCGTTTAAAGGTGGTTTGGTAAATGTATTAAACATTAAAAAGCTGGGGTTTGTGAAATCAGCAGAAGAAACAATTGCCTATTGGATAAATCTGGCAAATATTAAAAATGAATTTGAAAAAATAAATATAGAACCGAAAAATAGCAAAAACAACAAAACAAAAATCGAGAAAAGGGTTTGGAAAAAAGACAATAAAAATTATATCGTTCATTACATCGTGTATTGTGGCGGTCATACTATTCCACATAAAAATTTAAGCTCACCCCGGATACTTGGACTAACAAACCACGATATAAATACTACCGATGAAGTATGGCGTTTCTTTAAACAGGTGTAAACCCACAATAAGTACCTGGTGATATGTCAAATAAAACCTAGTGTCTTGTCAAGCATGATATGACGCAATTCGCATATTAACTTTTACGCAACTTGCATATTGTAAGATATTTGCACCAGTGCGTAAGATACTAAATAGCACTTAGTGCTTAAAAAGTTATTTTATCGATTTCTGCTTAAAAAAACTTATTCGATATAAAAATCATCGTTTACAAAGGTACTATCACCACTAATCAGATCAAAAATAGTAACCTTAAAATTGTATTTGCCTATTTTATCTTTACTATCAGTTTCGTACGATGCATAAGGTTTTTTCAGTATATTGTTTTTAAAATCGGCATGCCCCCTAAGCCCAAAAAGGTTTTCCCTTATGGTAATTCTTTGCCCAATTGCATCAAAAATTTCCATTTTCATTTCTGCACGGTTTAGGCTGTCTTTTCCCCTTGCAAATTGGCCAACATTTTTTAAAACCATAAAAACCTCGTCGCCACGATGATAAATTGCTTTATTATACGTAATGAAATTATTGTTTTCAAAAACAGCAAAATCATAATCTTCAACAAGCAATTTTTTTGTTATTTCTTTTTCCTTTAGTTTATTGTCAGAAGCAACATCTTCACCTTCACCTGAATTACAGGATGTTACAAGAATGATTAGAATGTTTGTCAAAATAATGGATAGTTTGTTCATCTGTTTATGTTTTTTCGGCAAAAGCAATAATATGGCCATCAAAATCGGCAAAGTAGGCAACTTTATGTCCCCAATCCCTATTTTTTGCCGGGCTTATTAATTTTGCACCATTTTGTAATAATTTGTTTGTGTACTTTTGAATATTATCAACTAATAAATAAATTTCGCAACGAGGAATACCGTTTCCTGATGCCGGGTTTGATATGTTGTTCTGCAGTATTTTTTTTATGCCACTTTCAGGCATTAAACCCAACTTTGTGCCGGGGCTCAATTCAAATTCAGTCATTCCCGGAATATCGAGTACAGGGTTTAACCGCAGCACATTTTGATAAAATTGTTTACTTTTTTCCTGATTGGCAACGTAAAGGATAAATTGGGTTTGCTGAAACATAATTGTTATAATTTACAGAACTCACAGAATTAAAAATTTATGATTTTATATCGCAAACAGTCGTTAATGTTTGGGGTAAATTGTTATTAAGTACTCAGTCAAAATTAATTGTATATTTACTTTTACGCAACTTGCATATTGTAAGGTGTTTGCACCAGTGCGTAAGCAACATTAAATAGCACTTAGTGCTTAAAAAGTCAAAACTTAGAAAGGGTAACCAATACCAAAATTAAAGGTCCAATCCCTATTCTGAAATTTACTTATATTTAACCACCTTTGTCCTTCATCCAAAGCCGGGTTGTGCAATTTTAAACCAAAATCAAAACGGATAATAAAGAACGAGGCATCTAAACGGAAGCCTATACCCGTACCAAGGGCTATTTCTTTGTAAAACTTATCAAAACCAAAATCTTTACGGGGGTCATCGCTATATTTATTCAAGGTCCAAATATTACCTGCATCTAAAAACACTGCTCCGTCTACCATCCAAAAAAGCTTAAAACGGTATTCTGCGTTCATCTCAAGTTTTACATCGCCATATTGATATATTTGAACAAAATCGGAATATGAACCTGGGCCAAGTGTCCTTGCTTGCCATGCCCGCATACTACTGGCACCTCCTAAAAAAAACTGTTTTTCCTGGGGTGAGTAATATGAGTTCCCGAATGGGATAATTACCCCGGGATTGATACGGTAAACAAGTTCGTTTTCGGGGTTGATAATATGATAATACCTAAAATCTAATTCAGCTTTGAAAAATTGGGCATAAGGTAAACCATTAATTGTGTAAAACCCTGGCAGCGTAGAGTTCAATAATGTAACTTCTTCATTTACAGACTGGTCAGCCTCGTCCTGATTTGTAAATATTCCTCTTGTAATTTTGTCGTTAGCAAGTGTTTGTAAAACATCTTTTCTGTATGTGCCGGCACCTAATTTGGGTTCGTTAAAAACATTGCGCAACAAACTAAGTAAATTACCTGCCAAATCCGAGGTCAGTTTTAAAAACACAAAATCCCTGTTTTTTTTAATGTTTTGTGTACTATATGTTAAAGAATAATGACTGCCAAGGATAATATGGTCGTATTTTTCTGTAAATTGGTTGGTTTCAAAAAGATCGTTCAAATACTTGGGGCTCATGTCCTTCAACTTAATTAAATTAAATTCAACAGGATTAAAAACATGGCTGAATAGTTCATTTGACCGCCAATCATACCCAAAAGATGTGCTAAATATGGTGCTACGATAATTGGCATTGTAACGGAAATTATAACCGAGCGAGAACCTTGT
This sequence comes from Bacteroidetes bacterium 4572_117, assembly GCA_002084525.1. Classification (GTDB taxonomy): domain Bacteria; phylum Bacteroidota; class Bacteroidia; order Bacteroidales; family NBLH01; genus NBLH01. The sequence continues at coordinate 6,146 of NBLH01000112.1, forward strand.
TTTTGGGAAATACTTTTTAAACAAGTTTTCGGTATTAAAAGGTGATATTAAATTGGGGAACAAAATAGAGGCATTTACCCCATATTCTGTTTCACTAAAATAGCTGTTGCTAACCGCAACACCGGGGTCTTGGTTGTTCAATTCAACTTTAAACTGGATATTTAAAATTTCAGCACCACCAAAAATATTAAGATGTTGATAATTTAAATTCGAGCCCAAACCATATCTGTTGTCAGTAATATTGCCTTCAAATTCAATGGTAAATGCTTGCCGTGTGCTTGGTGTTAATTTTATACGGGTGTTCAAAAATTGCTGGTCGTTCCCGCTTGTGTCAATTACCGTAGTGTTTTCGTCAAAATCGATATTAATTAACTTAAAATTTGCCAACGAACCGTAATAACCAAAAGTAGATTGAAGCTTATCGGCTGCATAAAGGCTGTCGTGTTCAACCATAAGCCCACGGGTTAATACTGATTTACGATAAGCGTTTTTTTTCCCAACAAGCAAATACACATTGTCTTTAACCGGGATGGTATCATATGTTATTTTTTTCTCGGTATTGGCTTTTTGGATTAAATCTTTTGGTTCAAAATCGGGATAAATGTAAAAGTCATTAAATTTGTATCGTTCATGCGAACTTTCAATAATGTTACCGCCAGGGTCGGTTGTTGTGGGATCAGTAATTGACATTGTGATATCTGCCTGATAATCACCACCCAAGGTATCAATTTCGAAAAAAATATATTCTTTTGAAAACTTGAAATACCCATTATTTAAAAGCAATGATGTAATATTATTCCTGAGTATTGTTAAATCTTCGCTTACAATATTTTTATTTAATTCAACAGGCTTAGTTTTAAAATACCCATCAACTAATTTTTTTATATTTTCATCGTAAATGCTGTCTTTAAAACTTTTTATCTTATATGGTTTACCAGATTGTATTTTATATGTAACGCTTGCTTTTTTCCCTTTAAATTCTACACTGTCGGTTACTTTTGCAACATAATAGCCTTTGTTGTTTAACAAACTGGTAATTTGTTTCGATGAGTTCCTTGTTTGTAAGTCGCTATATATAACAGGTTCTTCACCAATTTTCCTTAACCACCGGGTCCAATAAAGCTTTTCGCGGGGTTCTTTCCCTTTTGCAAGCCTCTTCCTGTTCATCTCATCTTCTACTATCTGCCTTTTTTCTTCCCTTTTTTCTTCTTTTACAGGATCTACCAGGTTATAGATTCTTGTATAGAGGAAAATACCTGCAATTTTTTTATTGGGTTTTTGCTTTACATAGCTATCAATAGTAAAATTTAGTACTTCTTTGTTGTCGGTTTCAATTTTATATTCTTTAAGGAAATATTCACTTTCTTGTATATATTTAGTTGGGCTGCACGAAAACAGGAAAACCAATAAAATACCGTAAAATAATATGTGAATTTTTGTTTTCAGGGCTTAAAACTTTTTAAAACCTATTACTTTTCTTACTTCTTTTAATGTTTTAGATGCGCTTTCTCTTGCTTTTTCTGCACCTTGGCTAACT
>NBLH01000113.1 GCA_002084525.1 Bacteroidetes bacterium 4572_117
GCAACAAAGTAATTAATAGAGGTGGCCTTAAAAATAAAACAAAAAAAAAGTTTCTGAACAAAACATAATGTTTTTAACAAAATATACTATCTTTATTGATTATTTTTAACCTTGGGGAACTTGAACACCTACACATTTTAGCTTAAATAAAACATAAAAACAAACGATTTTACTAAACAGATGAACCTTAAATTATTTATAATTATAGTTGTTGTTTTATCAACAAAATTTAACCTGATATTTGCCCAAAGCGAAATGGTTGATTCCCTGTTGCACCAACTATCAGTCGCTAAGCACGATACCACAAAAATCTCGATATACAATAAGTTATCAGCTATTTACACAAAAACCAATCCTGACGAAGCCTTTACATATGTAAAAAAGGCATTTGAACTTTCAGAGATATTAGAAAATTCTGGGGAGGATGATGTGATTTATTTTGTAAAAAAAAGCAATTCAGTTAGCTATACAAATTTGGGGAATTATTATAAAGCCCTCAGCGATAATTATTCGGCACTTGAAAACTATAAAAAATCAATAGAAATACTGACTGAAATTGATGACAAACATGCCCTTGCAGATAACTACACTGATATTGGTATTATCAAATATTTGAATGGCAATTACACAGAAGCAGAAGACCATTACAAGCAAGCAGTAGAAATCCATGAAGAGCTTAACAACCAACCCGGGCTTGCTAAAGTTTACAGAAATTTTGGCAATGTTTATCTCAAACAAGGCGACTATCCTGCTTCAATAGAGTATTATCAGAAATCGTTAAAAATTAGTGAGAAAATTAATGACTTAAAAAGTGCTTCAAGATGCTATAACAATATTGGTTACATTTATACTGAAACAGGCCGTTATGACTGGGCTATAAATTATCTTGAAAATTCGCTTAAAATTAAAGAAAAAATTGGCGACAAGCGTGGGGTGGCAACTGCACTTAATAATATTGGCAATGTATATTTTGAAAAAAATGATTACGATTCTGCCCTAATATATTTTAATAACTCATTAATAATACGTAGAGAGGTTAAGGCCAAAAGGCACGAGGCTATTTGTCTCCAGAACATTGGTAAAGTTTATATTTCGCAGAAAAAATATGAGCTTGCAGATGATTTTTTGCAAAATGCACTACGCATCTATAAAGAAGTAGAAGAAAGTGAAAAAATTGGCACTATTTATACAGAAATAGCTTCGTTAAAAATTGAAGAGAACAAATATAACGATGCAATAAAATATGCAGACAGTTCGTTGGCTATATCGTTGAAATTAAAGGCCTTACCTATGCAGCAAAACTGTTATGAGTTACTTGCCGAATCGTACGAGAATAAACACAATCTTGTAAAAGCATTTGAATTTTTAAAGCTTTACACTATTGTAAAAGACAGTATTTCTGAACAAACCGCCCAAAAGCTTATTAAAAGTGAAACCAGGTATAAATTAGGTAAAAAACAAAAAGAAATAGAAGCTCAAGGCCTAAAAATCGAAAGTCAAGAAGCCTTGGCAAAAAACCAACAAATGAAAATGTATTTTTCATTGAGTGCGCTTTTGGTGATGATTGTTTTGGCTTTTATTTTTTATCGTAATTTTAAACAAAAAATTAGAGCAAACAACCTTTTAACAAAACAAAAAAAAGAAATAGAAGATCAGAAAGAGGAAATTGAAAAACAACGCGATTTAGTTGTAGAACAAAACAGGTTAGTACTTGAACAGAAAAAGGAAATTACCGATAGTATTATTTATGCCGAAAACATCCAGAGAGCTATTATGCCCTCAGAAGAATTTTTAAATGATTTATTACCTGAGCATTTTTTGATGTTTCGCCCAAAAGACATTGTTAGTGGCGATTTTTACTGGATTAAGAAGATTAAGAATTTTATTGTTATCGCTATTGCTGATTGTACCGGGCACGGGGTTCCAGGGGCATTTATGAGTATGCTGGGTGCTATTTTTTTAAACGAAACAGTTACTAGCCGGAGCCTTGATGATACCGGGCAGATACTGGATCGTGTACGTGAAAAAATCAAAAGCTCACTACATCAGTCAGGTAAAGAAGGTGAAGCTAAAGACGGTATGGATATGTCCTTTTTTATTATTGATTCTGAAACTCGTAAAGTCCAGTTTTCAGGTGCATACAACCCATTATATATCATTAGGGATAATGATAAAATTGAGGATGTTGAAATTTTAAAAGAAAGGGGCTTTAGTATATACCAACCACCTGAGTATAAAGCTACTGTTATTGAAATTAAGGGAGATAGGCAACCTATAGCCATATATACATATGAAAAAGATTTTACTAGCCACACTTTCCAACTTTTAGAGGGTGACTGCCTTTATTCATCAAGCGATGGATACCCTGACCAGTTTGGTGGTAAAAAAGGTAAAAAATTAAAAACCCGGAATTTCAAGAACTTGTTATTATCCTGTAAAGATAAACCTATGAAAGAGCAAGAAAAATTCATGCAAAACAGTTTCGATGATTGGAAAGGTGATATTGAACAAATTGACGATGTGATACTAATGGGGCTTAGAATTAGCTAATTACAAAATCATTATTATTATTTTTCCCGTTAACCTAAAAATCCTTTTTAACAAAAGCCTAAAGCAATTGATTACCAAAATAGGCGACCAAGGTATAAAAACAGTAGCTGAAAGAACATCTGTATAACTAATTTTCTTCATTCTCTTTATAGATTTAAATTACTAAATGAGTATCCAGTTTTAACATTTTAAACGACCAATAGAACATATTCAACAGCAAGCCCATTAATATTGTCATCCCCCATGTTCCAAAATGTTCAAGTGGGTTTATTATCCGTTCACTAATATCATAAAATAATGAAAAGGGTGATGCAATGATATCCCAGCTATTCCATCTCAAGTATCGTCCGATATAAATACCAAAACTTGCCATAAATAAAAGGAATATGGATATAATTGAAATAATATTTGTGTTTAAATAACCTGCGAGAAGCTTTTCAATATCAATAAGGCTAATGAACCCAAAAAGAAGGCCTATCCATGCAAATGATAATATCAATATAAGGTCAAACCAAATTGGCATTAAAGAACTAGCCCGCAAATGGAATAAATCTGTGAGAATATATAACGCATTAGGGAAAAATAGTATCCAAAGGAACAATAATCCCAACAAAACGGGTTTTTTCTTCTGTAAATTAGGCTTTAAAATAATAATGCTAGTGAAAAACCATGGTATAAATGCCAAAAATAAATTCCAGTTCAAAAACAGCAAGAAACTTGACCCTGTTAAATAAACCCTAAACAGCGATAACAAAAAACTTGAAACACTCATAATTACAAGCAGTAATGTAATGTTGAGCCTATTATGTAACTTTAATAACTTTACCATAATTTTAATATTTTAGGGACAAAAATGATAACAGCCACCACAATTGATGTTAAAGCAGATACAAAAACAGCAGCAGCCGACAAATCTTTTACTTTTTTAATAATTTTATTATAATGGGGCGAAACAAAATCAGCAAGAGATTCAATTGCCGAGTTAATAATTTCCAACGAAAATACCATAGCCACAACTATTACAATAGCAAGCCACTCTGTATTAGAAATATCTAAAACAACAGCAAGAATGATGGCACCAACTGCTGCAAATAAATGTATGCGTGAATTATGTTCATCCCGAATTAAAATCCTAAGCCCATTCAAGGCATATTTAAAACTTTTAACCCTGGTTTTTATTGAAAATTTTCGATTTTTCATATTTAATCATTTTTGTAATATTCATATGCCCTCCAATCTGCCAAGTTCCACGAAAACCATGAGTGTTTTTCATATTTTACCATAAAACTTTTAACCCGCCTGTTATAATAATCCCAGTAACTATCTGAATAATACCTATATGTATTTAATTCAGTACTTTGATCAAGAATATAATCATGCTTATCAATAAGTGGTAGCACTTTATCTGACATACTCAACAAGAAACTTGTTTCCATATGATCTTTAAGCTGGTGGTTAAGATTATGTTTGGCAATTATACCATCCCAGTTCATTGTGCTTGATAATACTAAAATTATAAATATGGCAAGCGAATTGACCTTTAAAAGATAATAAAATGATTTTTTATGTTTAATTTTTACATACAATGTTACTAAACCAAAAGCAACAGCTATTAGAAAAATAAAAACCCCTATTCGTTTATAGGCCAGCCCCCAATAAGTTATGTAATGTAAATTTCTGATAACTACCGAAACCACAAGAATGAAATTTTGGGCAATCCACACGTATGATAATTTTTGCAACAAGTTTTTTTTAGGATAAAAATTAAGGTTGCGGCGAAAATAATACAACATTATGAGCATTGATAGCAATATGCTGATTATGAGCAAGTAAGTACCTTCATGAACAAATTGTTTTAAATCAAAACCCTCTGAATATTCAAAACCGAACCACACCCACTTAACATCTATAACATTAACAATCAACAACAAAACATTAACCAGCGATAAAAGTATTACAGCCGAAATAAATTCTGATTTTAAACCAAGTGACAACAAAAATTTTGGTTTATAATATGCATTCCCAGCATTCTTATTTATTTGTATCCGTTTTTTTCTTATCCTGTTAATATTTAATTTATTATTTGATTCTTTCCCTAAAATTTTATGTACGTCCATTTTGTAAAGTACCCAGCCAATTAACGAAAAGCCAAACAGTATGAAAGCAACCCGATCAAAAGAGATGGCATTAAAAATTGGTTCAAGTATATTTATAATACTTTCAATAATATTGTTTGAAAATTTGTTGAAAACCGGATTTGCATTAATAAAAATTGCATAAAAAAGCATCAATATTAAAAGCGGTATGATACTAATTTTTACAAATCTTAAAATAAATGCAAGTTTGGTTTTTTGCCCCTGCAATGCCGGAAATTTTGAAAATATGGCATGTGGCAGTTTAAATAATGCAGCAAAAGAAGCAATTAACGAATAAAACTGGGTTTTAAAAGCGGGTTCCTGCGATGTGCCAACAAATAAAACAAATGTTATTACATACATTATAAATGCAAAAGTTGACGAATGCAGGCTAATTGCCACAGCTAGGATAAACAGGGAAAAACTATTCATCATAAATATTGGTTTTTTTGCAAAACCTGAAATGGCAATATTTGATAATAAAATAATTACTGTAAAAATTAATAGGTTTACCCCAATTAATTCGTCCCAAAACAAATAATTAAACAATACTGCCCCTATAACAGTTAATCCTAGTGGTAGTAGCTGGCTTTTTTTCATACGTTTATTTTTTATTATTTTCAATTTGTTTTCTTTCTAATGGATTTAAATATTGTTTAGCAATCCTGTTTTCAGGATTTTTATCAAAGGTGTAAAGTGTTATCAGGAAAACCCATTCTAAAGGTTTCATTAGAACGTAAGTAAAGTCTGCAACAAATTTGTTGTTAAAAATGCCATAATAGCGATGTACAATGCTTCCAATTTTATTATAATTCCGCCGGATTACCCTATGGATTTTAGGAAATTTTTGTTCAATTAATTCCTCAAAAGCATTAGAAATCAGAAGTTGCCTGTTACACATAATAATATTGCCACCTCTTTCGCCAAGCCTTTTAGGTTTTACAAAGCCTTTATGCCCATTTGCAGCAACCGAGCATAAAAAATGCCCACCGCATGCTACATTATCACACATATAGTCAAGCTGCGAAAACCCATGTCTATACGTATCGGTAAAAGCCCTAATAATTGAATCAGGTTTTTGCCCAAAAAGTAACAAAAAACCAGAAACAAAGACTAAAATGGGCAAACACAAAACAAGTAGGATAGGGATTTTTAAAAACAGTTTTAAGTTTAATACCTTCCATGCCAATTTTTCAATAATGTTGCCCGAATTAAAATCAATATTTTGGCTATAATGTAAAAATAGTTTTTGGTTTCTTATCAATTCAAATATAAACAAAATGATAATCGGTAAATTTCCAAATATCCAAATTGGTTGTTCAATGTGTATTGCGATAAAAATATTAAAAACAATTCCACCAATTAATAAAGTGTTGGTAATTATTTCAATAATGGGGCTAGTTATAGTTTTTTTATACGATGAATAAAAAAATGCGGTTACACACATTATTATCAAAACATATATCGTTAATTTATGCCCAGGCGCAAAACTTGCACTGTCAGAACAGCAATTGTTTGCGCTTTCATCAATTGCCACCAAATAAAATAACGGAAGCCCTATAACAACAATAAACTCTAAAACCCTATTAATAATGTTGTTATAAAGCCTCTCACCACTTAACAGGAATTTAAAAAAATCTATCAAAACTAAAAGTGAAGGTAATCCAAAAAGTATTAAAACAAATACCATAATTATTTTTTTTCATTAATGAATAAACAAGCATTATAAATTTACTTTAAAAGCACTTTGCATTTCAAAGTAAACAGATAAAAAAATTTACTTATTCTTATTTATCAAACTTTCCAATGCATCAATATGCAATTTAAATGCATTTCGTCCAAGCATTGTTACCCTGTAACTTGTTTTTGGCTTTTTGCCCACAAACTGTTTCCTAACTTCAATAAATTTATTCTTTTCCAAGGCAGTTAAATGGCTGGCAAGGTTACCATCTGTAACTTCCAACATCTCTTTCAGCATGTTGAAATCTACCCAGTCGTTAACAACCAATATAGACATAATACCCAGCCGCACCCGGTTTTCAAATTGTTTGTTCAGATTTAATATAATACTGCTCATCTCTCATATTTATAGTACATAACAACCCCATAAATAATATGCAGTAAGCCAAAACCTATGCTCCAAATTATAATATCGTACTGAATTGACAAAAAAGAAACAAAACCCAGAACTATCTCTAAATAACCTAGATACCTAATATCTTTGTAAGTAAAATGCCCTCCGTTTAACAAAGCTAACCCATAAAAAATTAACGATGCCGGAACAACCAAATCGTAATACGATTTATAAATTATTACAAGGATAAAAATCCCGCCTGCAAAAAGTGGCACAAACAAGTTTATTAACAATTTTTTTGTTGTATTATCCCAAAGCGGTAACGATTTCTTCTTTGAATTACGTGTAGTAAAATAAACTGCACTACCAACAGAAAGAGTAAAAACCAAAGCAGCAAGTAAAATAACAAAAATTGGTATTTCATCATATAAATCCAGTGAAGAAAAAATCAGGGATTCATTATTTTCAATTATATAAATATGAAAATACCAATGGGCTAATGCTGCACCAATAATTGCATAAAACCCCGCAAAAACACCTGACAGTCCACTTAAAGAAATCACGCGTGAAGCTTTCTCCATCATATTCCTGATTTCAGAAATATCCTTAATAGGTTTTGTTTCAGTCATTTTTAATATTTAAAAAGTACTTTGAATTGCAAAGTTAACAATTATTTTTATGACACCAAATTTATTGGAAACAATTACAGAAAATCGCTTTGTTATTTGGTCATTGGTTATCTGCTTATTTAAGTGTTGAGTATTGAGTGCTAATATTTCGGAGCTAAATTCATAACACAAAACTTCACTAACAAAACCAATTCTAGTCAAATCCTAAAATGGAATTTGTAATTTGCTATAAGCTAATATCCGGCAGGTCTATTTCTAAACCCCTGATAGTGAGTTTTATAAAAATGCTACTTATTCTTTACATATTTCTCTAACCATTGGTCTTGCTCCCAAAGCAAATGCAAAATTGATTCTTTTGCCCTGTAACCGTGGCTTTCTTTTGGTAACATAACCAACCTGGCTGTAGCGCCCAATCCTTTAAGCGCATTAAAATAACGTTCGCTTTGTAAAGGGTATGTGCCTGAATTATTATCGGCCTGCCCATGAATCAATAGCAAGGGCGTTTTCATTTTTTCTGCGTGCATAAAAGGCGACATTGTGTTATAAATTCCGGGTGCTTCCCAGTAATTTCTTTCTTCGCTTTGGAAACCAAAAGGCGTTAAAGTTGACAGCAAATTTGCAACCATAAACGCACCATATGAATGGCCTCCGCAAGCAACCCTGTTCCGGTCAATATACCCCAATTTATCAACGGCATCAATTGCGGCTTTGGCATCGGCAACCAGTTGTTTCCTGAAAGAATCATTTGGTTCTTCTTCACCTTCGCCAACTATTGGAAAAGAGGCATCATCTAATACAACATAACCGCGGGTAACCCAATAAATTAAACTCCCGTAATAAGGATAAGTGAATTCATTAGAGTTTTTTGTGCTTTGCGAAGCACTATTTTTGTCTTTAAATTCTGTTGGGTATGCCCAAAGCAGCATCGGCATTTTTTCTTTTTTCTCCATATCATAACCAATAGGCAAGTAAAGCGTGCCCGAAAGTTCCAAACCATCATCTCGTTTATACTTAATCACCTCTTTATGAACGTTTTGAATACTTTTAAATGGATTTTCGAAATTGGTTATTTGCTGTAGTGAGTTCTTCTTTTTTATATTCCTGAAATAATAATTAGGATATTCAGTAGCAGCTTCTATCCTCACTAATATCTTCCCTTTTTTTATGTCGATTGCCTTACGTAAATCTTCAACTTTATTCTTATACTCTGATTGGTATAACCTTTTTGTTTTTTTAGTTTTCAAATTTATTTTATCAACAAAAGGGAACTGACCATCTTTGGTAAAGCCATCTCCAAGCAAAAAAGCATTAGCTTTTTCTAAATCAAGAATATTTTTATTGTATTTATTCTTTTTAGTTATAAAATCTCCGGGATCACTATACCTATCCTGATAATTCCTGTCGAAAATTATATTTGGTTTTTGTTTAGCATCTGAAGGGTTAAAAACATAAGTTTTGGTATTTCTATTGTTCCACCAATAATCATAAGCAATTGCAACTTTCTCATTTCCCCATTCAATACCGGCAAATCTATTTTTTGTTTTCAGAATAGATTTTGCATTACCACTAAAAGGTGCATCCAACTGAAACACCTCATCCCTAAAATCAACTTTTTTTTCAGGATCACCTTCGTCTAAAGCTACTGTCCATACTAAAGTGGCAGCTTTGTCGTTTCGCCAACTTAAACTACGTTTCCCTTTCCGTACCGACATAAATCCCTTCGGTAGTACTTCTGTTAAAGGCACCTCATTAATTGTTTTTACAAAATCGCCATTATTTTTATAAATATTGGTTTTTGTTGGAAACCTGTAATATGGTACAATATAGGAAAATGGTCTGTGTACTGTACTTACTAAAACATAATTCCCATCCGGCGAAAAAGAAACCGAACGATACATTGCAATATCTTTCCATTTAGTTTTTGCACCATCTATATTAACTTTGAAAAGCTCTGAACCTGCCAACAATTCAAAATTGTTTTCATCGTTGCTGTTTTTTAACAAATCCTGATATGTTCTGTTTTGTGCCTTTTTACCTGAACTAACCGTAACTGTTGGGCCATCCGGCACTGCTTCATCAGTATTAATCAAGTCTTCCCTTTTTGTAGGCAAGAACTTTACCAACAGTGCATTCCCATCTTTAAACCAACGAATAGGGTTTCCCATATTTGCATTTAATTTAGCATCAGAAATTTTTTCAACTTTTGCGTTTATAATGTTAAGTATCCACAATTCAACACCTTTTTCAACTGTGTTTGTAAATGCAAGCTTTGTTTGATCAGGTGACCAGTTAAAATTAGCTAATCGTGAATTTTCAGGTAAGCCTGCAACCTGCTTTGCATCCTTATCGTTTACATTTTTCACTTTCAGGTTTTTGTAATAAGTTGTACGGCTACCAATGTTTGTTTTAGGATTAATACGTAAACCGCCCAAACGCAGCTCTTTTTCCGATAATTCAGCTAGAGTTTTGTAACTATCCCTATATAGTAACACCATTTGTTCACCTTTGTTATCAATTAACACCCATGGTGCCCTGGGGACATCAACCAAGTCAAGTATTTCTTTTGGTGGTTTTTGATATTTTAAATTTTCTTGCGCATCCATCTGAAAAAACACACAAAATAAAAAAAAACTCAAGCTTATTAATCTTAAAATGCTATTTTTTTTAGTCATTTGATAAATTTTTAGTTATTAACTATGCTAATAATATTACAATTGTCAAAT
>NBLH01000114.1 GCA_002084525.1 Bacteroidetes bacterium 4572_117
TATCAGGTCAATTATAGATACTTTGACAAAAAACGACCTTAATGTTTTGGGGGCTTTGAACACATTTGTTAATTTTGAAGTTCAGGCAACTGGATAGTTACAAAACAAAAAAAATGGTATATTAAAAAACTCTAAAGTTCGGTCAGAAAAAACAAGCAGTTACAATTTTTGTAACCTTGCATATATCTGAATATGTGCCACTTAGTCGATTTTTGCAAATATGGTTACAACTCAAAAACCTGTTTTGTAACTTTTTTGTAACCATTTAACGCCTGTATTACAGACACTTAACTGTCTGGTTACAAAGTTACAGGTTTTTGGAGCGATATTTAGGTAGTAACAATTATTTAAGCATCAAACTTTCCCATTTCTTCAATCATTCTTTTTTTGCTGATTTTAGAGTAAATCTGTGTTGTTTTAATGGCACTATGTCCAAGTATTGCACTTATAACTTCTATTGGGATACCTAAATCAGCACCAACATTACCAAGCGTGTGCCTACCACAATGAAAGCTTATGTTTTTATCAATATTGGCCTTTTTCATTACCTTTTTTATTATCCTATTTGCATATTGTTCTGAAAACATATCAAAAACCAATTGGTTGGGTATCCTGTATTTTTGCAGTTTAATAAATTTTTTAGCTGAAGGTATTATCGGTATAGTTACAGGCTTGCCGTTTTTGTGCATGTCTACTTCTATAAATTCGTATTCCACTCCATTAATAATGCTTGTTTTTATGTCTTTATACCTAAAATCCTTAAAGTCACCAAGCCTTAAACCTGTGTAGCAATCAAACAGGAACGGAATCAATGCCTTTTGTTCGCTTTTTGAGAATTCATTGTTGGCTAAAAGCTTTTCTAATAAATGCAGTTCACCAATTGTTAAGTGTTCCCGGTTCCCTTCAATTTTCTGCACCTTAAAATCTTTAAAAGGGTTTGTTTTAGCAGCTCCTTTTTTAATAGCCTTGTTATGAATTGTTTTTAAAATTGCGTTCAAATTCATTTACAGATAACGGAATATCTTCAAAGAAATATTTATCTATAATCTTTTGTGCTTTTTCATGATAAGCACGTAGGTACTTGTTTTTACGCAAATATCCAATATCAGATTTTTTGACCTTTGTTTTGTTTGCGTCCCAGTCTTTGGCTTTTACATTTATACCAAGCGATATTTTTTTAAGTTTGCGCTTAGATGTAAATAGTAGGTATAACATATTAGAACCGTCAATATTGGTATTGTCGGTACGCAGAAATATTTTTATTGTTGTTTCCATTTTCGATAATGTTTTAATTGTTCTGGTAAACCAGTGGTAAACATTTTATCGAAAACTTTGAAAAAATGGCAATTAAACCCTTTTTCTTTGAAATTTTAAACCCTTGAAATTAAGCACTTATGACAAATATTTGTCATAAATACTTAGCTCTCAGTTGTCCCGCCAAGGCTCGAACTTGGACTCTTCTGAACCAAAATCAGACGTGTTGCCAATTACACCACGGGACAATTATTCTTGTTTCGGACTGCAAAAGTATAAAAAAATATTATCTGACAAATTATTTTTGCTATTTTTTCTTAAAATATTTATCAATTCGCTTTTTTTTTATTTTCATTGAAATCAAGCAGTAAAGTATTGCCTAATATAACATAAATTGATTATTATTGTAAATTGTTTTATATATAATCAATAATTTTATGAGCCCTTTATTAGTTTTTGGTATTATCGCAGCCTACTTTTCTGCACTTATTTTAATATCATATTTTACCTCGCGTAAAGCTTCAAATGATTCGTTTTTTACTGGAGATAAACAATCGCCATGGTTTGTGGTTGCATTTGGTATGATTGGGGCTACTTTATCGGGGGTAACATTTATTTCAGTACCCGGCGAAGTTGGTGCCTTTATCCCCGGGACTGAAGAATTCAAGGCTTTTACCTATTTTCAGTTAGTATTGGGTTATTTATTGGGTTATTTTGTAATAGCAAACGTGCTTTTGCCCATGTATTACAAATTAAACTTAATTTCAATCTATACTTATTTAAAAACCCGCTATGGTATAAAATCATACCAAACAGGCTCATTATACTTCCTTTTGTCTCAAACAATGGGTGCATCGTTGCGCTTGTTACTTGTTGCAGGGGTTCTTCAATTAGCTTTTTTCGATTCATACAACATCCCTTTTGAAATAACAGCCTTGGTTACTATTTTATTAATTTGGGTTTACACTTTCCGTGGGGGGATTAAAACTATTATTTGGACTGACACCCTGCAGACAACCTTTATGCTTTCGGCCGTAGTTATCAGTATTTTTATAATTGCCGACGATTTAGACTTATCGCTTTTGGGTGTGGTTGAAACAATCAAAGAAAGCCCCTATTCAAAAACTTGGATTTGGGATTGGCAGAGCAGCAAATTCTTTTTCAAGCAATTTTTTGCAGGGGCGTTTATTGCTATTGTTATGACAGGCCTAGATCAGAATATGATGCAGAAAAACTTAACCTGCAAAAATATAAAAGATGCTAAAAAGAATATGTATTGGCTAAGTATAATTTTGGTTCCTGTAAACTTTTTGTTCCTGTCACTAGGTGTTTTGTTATACATTTATGCACAAAAAAATGGGATAGAAATACCAAAATTCTCTGATGACCTTTATCCCACTTTAGCCATAAATAATTTTACTGCTTTTGCAGGCATTGTTTTTCTTTTAGGAATTGTAGCTGCTGCATTCTCAAGTGCCGATTCAGCCCTAACATCCTTAACCACAGCCTTTTGTGTCGACTTTATGAGCTTGGAAAAGAAAACTGATAAACGGCAAAAAACAACCAGGTTAAGCGTCCATATTGCCTTTTCAATAATTATGTACCTGATTATTATAATATTTAGCAAATTTAACGACAGAAGCATTATTTCGACAGTATTTACAGTTGCCGGATACACCTATGGTCCTTTGCTTGGTTTATTTACTTTTGGTCTTTTTACAAAAATAAAAGTTGATGACAACTGGTTAATTCCAATAGCTGCGGTTTTAGCACCATTGTTATCGTATATTATAAATATTTATTCCAAGGAATTGTTTGGTGGATACGAATTTGGTTTTGAAATAATTATCCTTAACGGGGCATTAATGTTTTTGGCTTTATATTTATTATCATTCAGAAAAAACAATGCCAAGCAATAGAAAACTATAATGTAAGCACTAGGTGCTATTTAATTTTGCTTACGCACTGGTGTCAAGTCAAGTATGATATGACGCTAACCTAGTAGGTTTACATTTGTTAAATTGCCTGTAACACTGCTAATTACAGAACATTAATTAATTCAAACCTGCTAGGTTTAATTTGACTTGACACTAGTGCAAATATATTACAATAGTATTTACAGATATTTAACTTATCCGTACCACGGATCGCAGCTAAATTATGTTCGTTTTTTAAACCCGATTGCCCTGTCAAACAGTCTGACAGGTGTATACTTTCCATATTTATTTAAGACGTTTATTGTGTTTTTTTAATACTATTTTACGAATTTAAAACTTAACGAAGTGTTTTAATAAGTTTAACATTTATGTTTTCGGTTCTGCTTCGAAGGTTTAGGATATAAAACCCACTTACTGTCTCAAAATTTCTGTTAAAATCAAGCTGTATCCTGTGTTTTCCTTTTGGCAGGTATTCATTTTGTTTAATTACTTGGATACATTGACCTTGTATATTATATATTTTTAGGTTTATTGCCTGGCCTCTTTTTAATTCCAATTCAATTGTTGCTTTATCTACAATTGGGTTTGGATAAACATTTAGCATCGTGTTTTGTACAAATAATTCGTTCCCTGCGAAAGTTGCGTTTTCTTTCTTATAAAAAGTATATGAAATACCACCTTTGTTGAACCACGATTCCGTTAAGCTCCTTTTATTGTGCCTGTATGAGTATCCATTGCTTTTAGCAGGGTCGTGTACAATAGGGGTGCCGTTATTATCAAACCCGGCAAGCATTATTAAGTGCCCCGAGTATAATGGCGGGCCAACTGTTATGGCAATCCTACCACCATTGTTTAATACCTGATAGGCCGCGTCCCAGTTTCTGTATCGGGTTACGCTTCCTTGTAAGCCATATTCTGCGGCATGTTGTACAATACGTGGCCAAACCCCAAATATTTCCCAATATGGGTCTTTTGTGCGTACTGCAAAATCATAAGTGTCAACATCAATATCATAGCTTTTAATTATCATCGATACTGTCGATGGTGAACAAATACTGCCGCCTATCACATCGTCAACCCCGTATTGGTACACAAAATCTGTTGTTATTAATATAGCTGCCGGATTGTCGTTAACAATCGCATCAATATCGGCATTATCCGTAGTGCGTGTATCGCTAACAAAAAAACTAAGTTGTTCAATACTTGGCGATTTATAGCTAGTGTTATTTCTTTTAAAATTAACTTTAAATTGATAATTTGTAATGTAATAATCTAATTTTACGTAGTCGATAGCTACTTTACCCCCTGTAAAAGAAGTATACCCATATGTTGGCCAGATATTTTTATCCCAATAGCCTACCGTAACCCAACGTGACCAGCCTCCTGCCATTTCAAAACGCATTTCTATTCAAATATTATACAATATGCAAATTGCGTAAAAATAAGTATACAACGGCGAAGCCCTCACCGGAGGTAATTAATTTTCACTGGGTACATAAGTGAGATATCTGCAAATGTAATAAATAAAAAAAAGAACAAGATTGTTGTTTAACAATTTTGTCCTTTTCGTCAATTAAAATATTTGTTAGTAAATAGGTTGCTTAAATAGTCATGATGTCTTTTTCTTTCTCTTTAATCTGCTCTTCAACTTTAACATAATAAACATCAATTAATTTCTGGACTTTGTCGGTAGCACGTTTTTCCATGTCTTCTGACAGCCCATCGTCTTTCATTTTTTTTAGCATTTCATTGGCATCGCGCCTCGAATTTCTTAAGCTTATTTTCGCTTCCTCACCCTCATTCCTTACTTGTTTTACCAATAATGTCCTTCTTTCTTCTGTAAGCATTGGTATGTTTAACCTAATAACTTCACCATTATTGTCAGGGTTCAAGCCCAAATTTGCGGCCATAATTGCCTTTTCAATAGGGGCAATCATTTGTTTTTCCCATGGTTGGATAACAATTGTGCGTGCATCGGAAGTGCCAATATTTGCCACCTGGCTAATTGGGGTTAACGAACCATAGTAATCAACATGCACCCCCTCAAGCATTCTGGGGTTTGCTTTACCGGCCCTTATTTTACCAAGTGCTTTGTCAAGGTGTGCAAGCGCATTTTTCATGTTATCTTCGGTGTCTTCCAGAATAAGCTCAACTTCTTCGTTCATGGTGAATAAATTTGATTTGCAATCTAAAAATATAAGGCAAAGCAAAAATAGGAAAAAAATTGATATAACAAAACAAAAAAATAAAGATTAAAAACGAAAAACAAAAACCAATAGCTTGAAAAAACAAACTAGCAAAGGGTAACTATATTAACTTTTTTATCTATTTTTGCCAGATATAATTTAAATAAGGAAAATAATATGGCTTCAACTACCGATTTTAAAAACGGCTTATGTATCGAATATAATAACGCTTTATATACAATTGTGCAATTCCAACATGTAAAACCTGGGAAAGGGCCTGCATTTGTACGTACAAAATTAAAAAATTTAACAACAGGTAAGGTTATCGATAATACCTTTAACTCTGGTGTCAAAATAAATATAGCACGTATTGAACGAAGACAATACCAGTTTTTGTATAAAGATGATATGGGTTACAACCTCATGAATCTTGAAAATTATGAGCAAATACCTTTGCAGGAGGATTTGCTGAATACCCCGGAACTAATGAAAGATGGGCAAGAACTGGACGTTGTTTTTCATGCAGATACCGAAACACCCCTTTATTCTGAACTGCCACCATTTGTTGTGTTAGAAGTAACATACACTGAACCAGGTTTAAGGGGCGATACAACTTCATCATCATCAAGTAAACCGGCAACTTTAGAAACTGGTGCAAAAATCCAAGTACCTTTGTTTATAAATACAGGAGATAAAATTAAAATCGACACTAAGTTTTAAACGAAGGTATTTTGTTTTTTAGCAATTTGAAAAAACTAATAATAGCGGGCTATTTGAAGCGTTTTTCAAAGAAGATAAAAAGCAAAAGAGCAAGTTAAAAGCGTCAAGTTATTTCGGAACAATTCCTAAGCAGCTATAACGATAAAAAATTAATTTTTGTACTAAAATCCAAAATACAGCCAAATGGAATCAAAAGCATCATTGGGGCGTCTTGAATTTTGCAATTTCAAACTAAAAACTTTGCTTGATTTTACTTTGGCCATAAATCAAAATGTACCTACCGATGAGTTAATGAAAATGTATGAAAAACTTTTACGGTGGAGTTTGAATATTGGGAAAGTGTTGATCTTTGCACAAAACAATGGATGGAATTTGATTTTAGTTTCAGGGATTTCAGGCGACAAATACCTTCGTATTGATGTTGAAAAAGATTTGATGCCATTTAAGGATATAAGCTCAGTTGAAATAATAAAAAATCCTGCAACTCATGATTTTGATATATTGCTACCTATAATTCACAATCAAAACCCAATAGCTTATGTTTTAGTTGGTGATATTGATGAAAATAAAGATGGATTAAGTCCGACCATAAAACACATGCAATTTGTACAAACATTAACAAATATTGTTATTGTTGCTATCGAAAATAAACGTTTGTTTAACGAAAACTTACAAAGGGAGCGTATACACAAAGAAATGGAGCTTGCTTCAGAAGTCCAAACAATGCTTATCCCCGATATTTCGGGATTTAAACAAAAAAAAGAGATAGACGTTACCGGGTTTTATCTCCCTCATTATGAGATTGGTGGCGATTATTATGATATTTTTAACCTAAACGACCACGAAATCGGTTTTTGTATTGCTGATGTATCAGGAAAAGGTATTTCTGCCGCATTGTTGATGTCAAATTTCCAAGCAAATGTGGGTGCCCTTTTTAACTCCTCAACTCATTTAACCGATATTGTTACAATTTTAAACGAACGAGTGATTAAAAGCGTACAGGGCGAAAAATTCATAACCTTATTTATAGCCCGTTACGATTATGACACAAAAGAACTTCGGTATATAAATGCAGGGCATAACCCACCAATTTTATTTAATAAAGAAACCCAGGAGCTTACATATTTAAAATACGGCTGTGTTGGAATGGGGATGATAGATGTGATACACACCATAGAAGAAGCAAGTGTTGAAATAACCGGCAATTCAAAACTCCTTTGTTATACCGATGGTTTGGTAGAAGTAAATGTTGAAAATGAAGTGAGTTCAACAGAAGAAATTGTTGAATCGTGCATTAAAAATACTAATTCTATAGATAGTAATATTGAAAATATGATTAAGCTGATGGATATTGGAAAATCAAACACATCGATATTTGATGATATTACAATGCTTGGGATTGATTTTCATGTAAACCTACCAAAGGAATAACAACACTCGTTAAATTTTAGATTTTAGATTAATCCCCCCAGCTTGCCTTGGGCTGAAGACAGAAGGCAAATAGACTAACAGCCATCTCTTTAAACTGCAAGCTTCGCTTTTTTACCTTTTGATAACTAGAGTCGTGTTACAGATAATTTGACATAAAATAACCCAACGAAAGTTTTTAACCCCTCGTTGGGTTAGCATATAAAGAACTTTTATAATCAAAATAAATAGTTTTGGACACTCGTAAACTGGCA
Organism: Bacteroidetes bacterium 4572_117; assembly: GCA_002084525.1. Classification (GTDB taxonomy): domain Bacteria; phylum Bacteroidota; class Bacteroidia; order Bacteroidales; family NBLH01; genus NBLH01. The sequence goes on from NBLH01000114.1 coordinate 7,780, forward strand.
CAAATTAACGTTCCTGTTTACTCTTGATCCAAGTTTCTTACTACTCTTCCATAAACAATAAGTGCAATAGCAGAAACCATGGCAATGGCAACAAAATAATACCAAATATAGTGAGCATTTGCCGATGCCAATTCCCAATCTGCATGATTTTCAAACAACTTAGGGTCTGGTAAATATTTACTTAATAAAAATCCAGAAAGTCCAAATCCCAAAATAGACGAAAGGAATGAGTGTAAATGACTGAATCCCAAATATAAACCCTCTTCACCTTTTGGTGCTTGAAACGAAAAATATTCAAGATACCGGGGTGAAATAAACGATTCTGCCAAAGCTTGAAAAACAATACCAATAATCATCATAAACGCAACAGGATGCATTTCCATAAAACCTAAGTTAACCATTTCGCCATGAAACAGGTTTCCGGCCCCCATCAATAAAGCAGAAACAGGCATTATGAACATACCCGCGGTCATTGAGAAAAGTGCTGTTTTTTTACGCATAATCTGGGTTACAAAACTTACTGTTAATACAACAACTAATGGGTTCACATTGGCATACCACGAAGGAGATGCGCCTTCACCAGCTAGCCTTAAAACATATTTTGGCATAGTAGCATATAATTGATGCTGAACCATCCAAAACCCTGTGATTATTATAATTAAAGAAACTAACCTACCATTTGTTAAAACCTTGATAAAAGCTACCCATATTTGTTTTAATGATTTTCCTTGCCCCCCTTGTTTTGCAGATTTATAAAAAAAGAAAATCATTACAAGCGCAATAAAGGTCATAGATGCTGAAAAATAATTCAGATTAATTAAACCTAAATCACCCATTGATTCACGTAAAGGTTTAACAATAGTTTTCCCTGAAAAGGCCCCAACATTTACCATCATGTAAAATATTGAAAAACCCCTGGCCCGGTTTGCTTCAGTAGTTTCTTTTGCCACAGTTCCTGTAATAACCGACTTAATAAAAGAACCACCTACCATAATAACAAGCATTATTGGCACTATGTTATAACGTATTGTCATCCCCCGTAAACCAGTGTAATTCACTTCTTTACCATATTCAACTAATCCTTTTGCTTCAAGTATCGACGGAAAAATCGCAAGCCCTGCATACCCAATAGTAAGTAAGGCAAATGCTACCAACAAGGCATTTTTAAAACCAATTTTATCAGCATAAGCACCACTAAAAGTAGGCAAAAGATATAATCCACCTGAAAACAAACCCGCTATTAATGCGGCTTCCACATCGGTAAAGGCAAGTATTCTTGACAAGTATAAGGTTATCACGATAAATACACCGTAATAAGCGGCTCTTTCAAGCAATTCAACAGAATTTGCTACCCAAAATGCCTTTGAAAATTTTTCTTTTGGTTTTTTTATTAATTCTTCTTGTATCATAACTGGCTTTTAAATTTAGCCGTCAAATATAAAACAATTCTTTATAATAACTTGATTGTTTATTTAACGATTCTTATATTTATAATTTGAACCAAAACATAAAATATTATAATGAACCACCTCGCCGCAAGCGGACGAGGTATCAACGAAAATATTTTTTATTATCTCGCCCCAAGGGGAGGGGAATAAAACCCAAGAGATCCCTCGGCTTCGCTCGAGATCAGTTCGGCTTGATTATTTCAGTTCACTAACGTTCCTGAAATGATAGTCTCACTGATTCAAAAAAAAATGTTTATAACTAAACTTTTAGGATTAAAAAGGTTATTGAACATGTACTAGTGTCAAGTCAAGTATGAGGTTTAGGGTAAGCCGATATGTATTGCCTACGGGCTTAAAACGATGCTACCATGTTTAGGGGAAGAAAATTTATTTCCATTATTTGGTTGTGGCAACTACTATAAAACCAAGTAAACAATATCCAAATAAAAGTAAGGTATTTACTTTGTACAGAGTAGTATAAGTGAAAAATAATAGGCAAGTAAACAAAAACCTACAGCAATGTCATAAAAGCTGCTAATTTATAATTTGTTTATAATACTTGCGGAATAGGCCGCACCAAAGCCATTATCTATATTTACTACGGTTACACTATTTGCACAGCTTGTAAGCATGGCAAGTAATGCTGAAATTCCGCCAAAATTTGCTCCATAGCCAATACTTGTTGGTACAGCAATAATTGGTTTGTCCGTCATGCCTGCAACTACACTTGCCAATGCACCTTCCATGCCGGCAATAACAATTAAAACTTTTGCTTGTCGTATTAAATTCATTTTTCCGTATAAGCGATGTATTCCGGCAACACCTGAATCATATATCCTAACTACCTTATTACCAAACATTTCTGCTGTTTCAACAGCTTCTTCTGCTACTGCCATGTCAGAAGTTCCTGCTGTTATTATTGCTATTGATGTTTCAGTTTGCTCTATTTTTTTATTTAGTATAGTAATTGTTTTTCCTATTTTATTATATTTTGCATCAGAAAAATTCTTTTTTACAAGCTCATAGGTTTCTTGCTTTGCTCTTGTTGCCAGAATATTATTTCCCCTTTGGTTCATATAACTGATAATTTCCAGTATTTGTTCATCAGTTTTACTGGGGCAATATATAACTTCAGGATAACCGGTACGTAATTCTCTATGATTATCAATTTTTGCAAATTCCAAATCTTTAAAAGGCAATTCAGTTAACTCTTGTGTTGCACTTTCAATATCGGTATTTCCGTTTTTTACACTTAAAAGCAAGTCTTGTATTTCTTTTTTATTCATTTACAATTTGTTAATTCTTTGTTTATAGCTATACTGTATTTTTTCTTGCCTGATTAAAACTTTAATAACCAAGGTTCTACTACCATTTTAGTGGGTAAATTGTTTTTTTATGTTACAAGGTTTATAATATTATTAGGGTGGGAAGTTAGAAGACCGAAGTCGGAAGTAAGCAAACTTCGGTCTTCTGACTTCAAACTACTATCCCGTTTTTTATAAAAACCCATTTTATTATTATTCACTTTTTTATTTCCACTAAGTTTGCTGTAATACCATAATCAACTAACATTAATTAAAAAGAGCTTATAAACTCAATTAAGATTTTCATAGAGTTTGGAACTTGATCTCCTGCCATAATAACTTCATGAAAAATATAAATAGGAAATATTAATAGCAATAGAATGAACCGTTTTTTTATCAAATTTTCAGAAATTGCTCTCCAAGCTATATATATTGTAACCGGGATACCAATAAACGAAGCAAATATAACCCCTGGGGTATAGGTGCTAAAATAGAACAACCAATATAGGTGTTGTAAACCGTTGGCAAAAGGCAAAGAGGCTAAAATTAATGAACTTATTGCTACCGTTTTCGGATTCATAAAATATGAAAATAAACCAATTAATATAAAACCAAATGCACTTGAAGCTAATAACCAAACCCGTCCTGCAAATTCTGGCAATGGTGCCGAGTCAGGAAAAACATTCGACCACCATTCAAAAATATACCATTCTTCCAGTTCATGTAACAAATAAACTATTGGTATCAACCAAATAAGTTTATTAAAAGGTATTTTATCTAATCTTTTCATATTATTTTACCACTTCGTTGAAACTTCCTGTCTTATAGCCTATTATGTCAATACTTACAAAATCGTATCCTATTGATTTAAAATATTTGTGAACAGCATAGTTAAGTGGTTCTGAAATAAGAAGTTTCATGTTTTCTTTGGTAGTTTCAATCCTTGCGGTATTATTTTGAGTTCGCACCCTTACAGCTCTTATGTTCTTGTCAATTAAGAATTTTTCTGCCCTCTCAATTTTAGTTAAAATACCATTACTTACAGCTGTGTTGTGTGGTATTCGTGTAAGTAGGCATGCATAAGCCGGTTTTTGCCAAGTTGGCAAACATGCATTTTTGGATAGTTCCCTTATTTCGTTTTTTGTTAAGCCAGCTTCAAGCATTGGGCTTTTCACTTTTAACTCATCAATTGCTTTTCGCCCCGGTCTATAGTCATTAAGGTCATCTGTATTTGTACCTTCGCACAGATAATTCATTTTCTGCTCTTTAGAAATTTTTTTCAGATAACTAAAAAGTTGGGTTTTACACAAATAACATCTGTTTTCAGGATTATTTCTTATGTTTTCGGGGTATTTAAGTTCTAAAACTTGATGCTGAACACCTATTGATTTTGCAAGTTCTACAGCTTCATTAATTTCCCATTGTGGGATATAAGGAGTTTGAATTGTATAAGCTTTTACATTTTCACCTAAAACTTGTTTTGCTTTCCAAAGTAGAAAAGTGCTATCAACACCGCCCGAAAACGCTATGGACACACTTTTCATTTCTTGAAAAATTTCTGATAGTTTGTCATCTTTTTCTTGCAAGCTCATAAATTATTTTCTTGACGGTATACGGATTGAAACTACATCATATTCAAAGTTTTTTGTATCACCTGATTGCATTTTTACATTTTTCAATTCTACATGAACTTTTGTTTCATCTTCACCCCAATAACCATAAGATAAATCAGGAACCCATACTATTGTATTATCTCCGTAGCCATCTTTTATACTCTCAACATTAATTTGTATCTTATTTCCAGATTTATCTGTCATTGTAATACTTGTATTAGAAAAATCAGCTTTAGCGATTGAAAAGCTCCATCTATCAAATATTAAATTGTATGGTACATATCCTTTTGGTGGCCAACTAATGAATTCCGGTAATTCTGTTGGGGTTTCTAACTCTACGCCACCAGCAACCCAAAGCATACTATATGAAGTGGCCGAACCATGCCCCATTGTTTTTGTTGGAGGGTATAATATCCATCTACGATGCCCAACAGAATAATTATATTGTCCATGGTCGCTCATGTAGCTTGTTATTGAACTAGAGCCTGTGTTTGTAGCAATATTTGAATGAGATGCTGCATTGGCCCCATCTTGTGTGTAACAGCTCCAAGTTGCTGGAGGAATGTGACTTAGTTCTTGGTTGGCGTACATCATTAAAGCCCCTTTTTGACATTTTGCATTTAATTCAGCGTCAAAATGGGTAACGGCAGGCAGTCCAGCCGATATTCTAAAATAATTAACTCGTTTAAGCGTATTAGCCAAAGCCTCATCTGATATTGTTCCAGGGCTACAGCTAGACGTGCTGCCAGTCCAATCAACTCCATATTGGTGGGAACCTTCATAATCGCTTATGTAAAAATCAATTACATCTTGTTTATTTCCTAAATCTACTGTGGGGGTTTTTTCAACAGATGTTTTTTCACAGGCAGTTATGAATACAGTTATTGCAGCAAGTGAAATAAAAAAAATAATTATGGTTCTCATTTTTTAAAGGTTTGATTTGTAAATTTTATTTATTGAAACATTGTTTTCTTTTGCAAGTTTCTTGCAATCTTCGTATTCTAATTTTTGTTTAATTTTTTTACCGTTTAAAAAACCAGTTTTAACAGTAATTTCACCATATTTTGTTTGTTTTTTCTCAAAAGTGCGTTCTAACTCGGTTTTTGATACTTCATAAGTCCGTATACCAAAGGTTGTAGTTTCTGTTAAAATTATGTTTTTAAGATTTTCTAATTTATCTTCCTTACACAAAACACTAAATTTTATTCCCGGACGGCTTTTTTTCATGAAAATACTTGTATAATACACATCTGATGCCCCGACTATAAAAAGTTTTTCTGATATATATTCATAAAACTCAGGGTTCATATCATCAATATTGCACTCAATTATAAATGAGCTTTTTTTTTTGAATCGCTTCCAAGCATTACTCTGAGCATATTGGGTTTTTTCGATTTTTTATGCCCCAATGCATAAGCCGTTTTATTGATATTGATATTTACATTGTCAGAAAACTCATCAACAATTGTAGCTAATATTGCAGCACCTGTGGGTGTTGTAGTTTCAAAATTTTGGTTACCAATGCTAACTGGGATATTCTTCAAAATTTCTAATGTGGCAGGTGCAGGAACGGGGATTATTCCATGTGCACATTTAACAAAACCTTTGCCAAGTTCAATTGTAGAGCATATTACCTTGTCGGGTTTAAAAAAATCGATACAAATTGCAGCACCCACAATATCTACTATCGAGTCAACAGCACCAACTTCGTGGAAATGAATTTTTTCTGGCGTGGTTTGATGGATATGAGCTTCGGCAATCGCTATTTTTTCAAATATGCTAATGCTTATTTGCTTTACATTTAGGTTTAAACCTGAACTGTTAATTATTTCTTTAATGTCGCTTAAATGCCTGTGTGCTTTATCTTCCTTGGTAAGATTAACGGTGACTTTTGTACCACCAATACTATTAATTTTACTTTTTTCTACAATAAGCTCAAAATTGCTTATTTTAAGTTTTTTCAAACTTTCTTTCAGAAATTCTTCGGGCACACCAAGTTCGAGCATAGCAGCAAGGTTCATGTCGCCGCTTATACCCGAAAAGCAATCGTAATATAATATTTTCATCTGTTTATTTGTTATTCCTTTTAGTTGCCAGATGGAATCGTCCCGAAAGAAAATCGGAACTTGTTTCATCCTTTAACCTAATTAATTCATAAGTTTTTATTAAACCTACCTGTCAATAGCCCCGTCCTTTAGGTCGGGGTAGGTTTGCAGCCAATCACTCCCTTCCTCAAAATTTGGAAGGTTCTATTTCTTAATTTACAGGGTCTTCCAAATTTTGAGGAAGGGTATTTTGTCCATCTTCTAACCCCCGCCTTGAAAGACGAGGCTACTGATTAGTTTATTATAGAAATTTGTGCATAATTCAGGTTAAGTTTACTTTTTAAAAATTCGGCCCTTTTTAATGTAGGGTTCAAAAGCATCGGCAATTACTGATGTTAGTAAAAGGGCCAGTTTTGTTTCCTCTTCAGGAATATCTTGATTGTTAAAGATAATAAGCGTAAAATAAGCATTGTCTCTTATATTTCCACCAAGCCCAAAAACCGTTTTTATTTTGTGTGCTACAACAAAATCTTGTGCTGCGATAATTTTACGCCCTTTTTTGTCTGTCCTTGTATGTGCATCATCTACATAGAACAAACCTTGCTCTTCTTCAATTACGTTCGAAGTAATTCCGGCTTTTGCTTCGTCCATACCTTCTATGTCAATCCCAAGGTCGCCTAACAAACGAGCCATCATTGGTATCCCATCAATAAACTCAGTAGAAATTAATGGTATACCCACATGGCCTTGTGAGTTGCTGCGGTCGTTCCATTGAGCCTGTGCACCGCTTGAGCCTACAAGTGATAGAATTTGCGTATTTCGTTTTATTTTTGACGAAACATTTAGCGAATCGGTTAAAGCATCAACTGCTTGCTTATTTGTTTTTGGTAACGATTTGTAGGGTAAGTTTACAAAAATCCTACTTAATACATTAAACTCTTTTAACTCATTGTGTAACACATTAGTAATGCCGTGTGCAAGTTCTTCAAGATATTTGAAGTTTTCAGCATTTTCTTCTACATAATTTTGCACTTTTTGGATTGCTCCGAATGAAATTTTTGCCATTTTATTTAATTTTAATTGTTTAACTTATTGGTTCTACTACCATATTAATGGGTGTTTACCCACAAGTAATTTTAATATAAATTTATAATGGTTATTTGTTGATTCGTTTATCTGGTTAACATTCGTTAAATTATAAATTAAATCACTAATAATCAACATCTTACAATATTAAAATTTCAATCTTATTGTGCTGTCAGTCAGGCCATTACAAAAACTCAACGAACCATTGTCTGGTTATAACCAGATAAATTAACAGTGTTAGTGTATGTGAGTATAAACAAATAAACGTATAAACAAATAACCAACATACAATTAGTTCCCCACAAAGTATGCAGTAATACCAAGGTATTAAAGAAAACATAGATTACTCAAAAAGCCAATTTCGGGCATCTTTTTCATTATCAAAATACTTTTGTGTAAATTTTTGCCCAACTTCTTCATTCATTGTTTGTTCAACCGATACAGAAGGGAATAATTCCGACGGCACTAAAAACGCCATCCTTTTTATTATATTTTCGTACCTTGGAAATATTTCTGTATTCATCCACTCTTGAACATCAGGCACAATTACATATTTCATATCTAAAAGGTTAGCCAACTCCCTTTCCGGTTTATGTTTTTCGCACATTTCTACGAACTTGTTCATTTCATTTTTAAACTCATCTTTAGTCATTTTTTCAGACTCTAGAAGAAACCTTTGAACTATTAATGAGTTTTCTTGCTCATAACTTATTTCTACATACTTACTTTTGTGTAAAATCATAATTGAATAATTAAAGTTTAGTTAATAAAATTTATATGATTAGCCATTTTTTGGCTTCAACTTCATTCTCAAAATATTTTATTGTTAGTTGTTCCCCTATTCCCTCTTCCATTGTCTGCTCAACAGAAACTGTTGGAAATAAATTGGGCGAAACAACAAAGGCAATTTTTTGGGCATCTACTTGTACAAGTTTTATTAATACATTTTCACTTACCCACGTTTGTATTGCGGGAGCAACAACATAATTAAACTCTTTTTGATAAACAAAAACCTTTTTTGGTGCATATTTTTCGTATGCAGCTCCTAAATTTTCCATGTCTTTTTTAAATCATCATCCGACATGTTTTTTGTTTCTGCTGTCCAAATATGTGTAACTAATAAATTTTTTTTATCAAACGATATTGCTGAGAACTGACTTTTGTAAATTTCCATAATTAATATTTTATATTTTGTTGAAATTTTGTACTAATAGGCAAGTAAAATAGGGTTGTTGTATTGGAAAAAACCCTTTGTTGAACTGACGGGTTAACCCGTCAGTTATGAAACTAGTGTCATGTCAAGCTATTGTTCAGCTAACCAAGCAACGGCTTTTTCTTTACTGTCAAAGTATTCTATTTTAATATTTCCTTCTTCGTCAGCTTTTTCGTTGGTTTGTTCTGCCGAAACTTGTCCAAATACATCATCTGCCAGTATAAAAGCATAATATTTTAAACCTGCTTTTTCAGCCCTTGGAAACCAGTCATTTTGTGTCCATTCCTGATTTTCAATTGTATTCATTGTTAATCCTGAAACATTATTTAAAACCTTGCTTGTTTTATTTTTTTCAAGTTCGTCAACAATTGAATCTGCAACTTGCTTAAATATTTCAAGCTCAGGGCTACCAGAAAACTCAACTATTATACACTCTGCTTGATTGTCGTAATACGCTTTTTTCATTTTTATTTAATTTTATTAAAACACTAATTTACTAATTAATTTTAAAAACAGAAATCAATTCTTTTAACTGCTCGGCTTGTGCCGATAATTCTTCCGACGAAGCCGACATTTCTTCAGCCGAAGCCGAGTTTTGGTTTGTA
>NBLH01000115.1 GCA_002084525.1 Bacteroidetes bacterium 4572_117
AATGTTGAATGTTGAATGCCAATGACTAATTACCAATGAACCAATGACTAATTACCAATGAACCAATGACTAAATAATAAAATATGCAAACAAAATCAATAAACCCCGAAGAATTTGAGTTAGATGTATATGGTTTTTCAATAAATATTGTGAGTTTTGTAAAAACACTCGAAAAATCAGGAAAAACAAATGAAACCATAAATAAGCTGGTTATTGTATCAAACGGGTTTTATTCCGATTTTACCAATATAATTGAGGCAGAAACTAAGCACGATAAAGAAAATTACATAAATGAAAGCATAAAAAAGGCCAAATTATGTTTAGGGATGTTAGAATCAATTAATCTTGAAAATGGGCTATTGAACGAGAAAGTAGATTTAATAATTGAAGTGGCAGGTTTAATAAAAAAAATTGAGAGGCTTTGATTTTAAAACCAAACCGTGTAATAAAACAAATTTTAGGAAAAAATAAAATGAGCAATATAGTAGCAATTGTAGGAAGGCCAAATGTTGGCAAATCAACTTTATTTAACAGGTTAACACAATCAAGAGATGCAATAATTCACGAATCGAGCGGTGTAACACGCGACCGCCACTATGGTGTATCGAACTGGAACGGTATTGATTTTTCTGTTATCGATACAGGGGGGTACGTAACCAATTCAGATGATATTTTTGAAGAAGAGATTAGGAAACAAGCAATTTTGGCTATTGACGAAGCCGATGTTATTGTTTTTTTAGTAGATGTTTTAAGCGGCATAACCGATTTGGACGACTCGATTGCGGCAATACTCAGAAAAAGCAACAAAAAAATATTCCTTGTCGTAAATAAAGTCGACAACAACGAACGATTATACGATGCAAACGTGTTTTATGGCCTTGGCTTAGGCGATTTATATTCAGTTTCGTCGATTAATGGTAGCGGCACAGGCGATTTACTTGATAAAATTGTTGAGGTTTTGCCAAATAAAACAGAAGCTGAGGACGATGATATCCCTAAATTTACAATAGTTGGGCGCCCAAATGTTGGTAAATCCTCCCTTATCAACACCTTTGTAGGCGAACAACGCAATATTGTAACCCCAGTTAGCGGCACAACGCGCGACTCTATCCATACAAGGTATAATAAATTTGGGCACGATTTTATATTGGTTGATACGGCAGGCTTGCGCAAAAAAGGGAAGGTTTCAGAAAATATTGAGTTCTACTCTGTTATGCGCTCAATACGTGCAATCGAAAACTCAGATGTTTGTATGCTTTTACTTGATGCCACCAGGGGTATTGAATCGCAGGATGTAAATGTTTTTCATTTAATTGAAAAAAACAGGAAAGGTGTAGTTATTTTAGTTAATAAATGGGATTTGGTTGACAAAGAAACCAATTCTACCAAACTATACGAGCAAAAAATCAGGGAAAAGATAGCACCTTTTAGCGATGTACCAATAATATTTACATCGGCATTAACAAAACAAAGGGTTTTTAAGGCACTTGAAACGGCAATTGAAGTATATGAAAACCGAAAACGTAAAATACAAACATCTAAGTTAAATGAATATATGCTTGCAGTAATTGAGGCAAACCATCCACCAGCAGTGAAGGGTAAGTATGTGAAAATTAAGTATGTAACACAGCTACCAACCAAAAGCCCACAGTTTGCTTTTTATTGCAATTTACCGCAATATGTGAAAGATGCCTATAAACGGTACCTTGAAAATAAATTGCGAAACGAATATAATTTCACAGGGGTCCCTGTACAGGTATATATGCGGAAAAAATAAACTTTTAAATCGTTTTTTAATGTTTAACTAAAATTTATTGCCGTGAACTTAAAAACATCATTTATATTAATTGGTATTATAATAGCAGTAATTTTTTCATGTACAAAACCAAGGGTGTACCCAGTTGAGCCAAAAATAAATTTCAAAGAAATGAGCTTAGGCAACATGGTTGATACACTGGGCAACGAGGTAAAGAGAATTGTGCTTACAATTAGTGTTGAAGATGGCGATGGTGACATTGGCCTGCCCGAAAATGATACATTACCAGGCTTTGATACATTGGGCAATAAAAATTTGTTTATTGATATTTATAATAAAGTTGATGGGGTGTTTGAAAAAATAGAATTGCTTGCACCTCAATATTTTAAAACCTATTTTCTTGAACCTAAAGGCCAGGACAAAACCTTAACCGCCGATTTTGAGGTTACTATGGATTTTACCGGACATAAAGACGTTGAAACCGGTGAATTTATCCCACCTTTTGACTACGATACAGTATATTTTGAGTTTTACCTTTACGACAGGGAACTACATAAAAGCAATATTGACTTTAGCCCAACAATACCTGCCGATACTTTAGGTTTGATTACAAATATTGATAGTCAATAAACATTAGTAACTATTTGTCATTAGTCATTAGGTCATTTCAATAGTTCGGTATATTTTTGAAATGGACTGATAATCAGTTAGAGTACTATCGGGTTTTATTTAATATGGCATAAACAGTAAGGCCCGAAACGGTTTTTATACCCAATTTTTTGACAATATTTTTACGGTGAGTTATAACAGTATGCGCACTGATAAAAAGTTTTTCGGCAATTTCTTTGTTTGTCAAACCCTTAGCTACACATTCCAGTACGGCCCTTTCACGTCCCGAAATTTTATTATTATCTTTAACTTTCTTTTTATTATTACTTAGTTGCGATATTACATCAGCTATTTTTTTCGTAATTTCAAGCTTTTCTTCGCCATAAAAAAATTGCTTACAAAAAATAGGATCCTTGCTATCTTTTAGTCCGTTAGTAATTGCTATCAACCTAAAATTATATTCCAACGATAAAGCTTTTAGGGTTTGTTGGGTAATTGTGCTATAAAGTTCCTTATTCATTATAACTATATCCGGGTTCATATTTTTAATGATTGAGGCAAAACTATCTGACGAATTATAAGTACCTGATATTTCGGTTCCTTGAATTTCTTTCACTAATGAAGTTAGGCCTTGGCGGATTAAATATGATTTTTCAAATATGATGAAAATAGTATTTAACATAAACTATGCTTTTTCTGAAGAGTTTAATTCCTTTAGTATGTTTTCCATTTCCAATATTTTGGGCACCAATATTTTTTCTTCAATTAAAGCATGGTGGTACAGGTCTTTTTCTAATTTGTAAAGTTTGTTTAAAATTTTAATGGCAATATCTTGATTTTGTGATGGTGGCAGATATTTAATGATAATGTTTTTCAAATCGGTTAGTTTTTCCTCAATATTGTTATGTTCATCTGCATAATTTGTAATTGAATATTCTTTCATCTTTTTATAACATTCATCAATTTTTTTATTTTCGATGCATGAATTTTCAATAAAAACCGTATAAGGGTAAACTGTTTCTTCTTCTTGCTCAGTATGTGCTTTTACTTCTTTTCTGTATTCATCGAAAAACTTTTTCAGGATTTTAAGGTTTCGTTCATGGTCATCGCCTGCCCATACTAATTTGTGTATTAGCTCTTCAATTGCCGGGATAATTTCTTCGTTATAGTGGATGTGTGATTCTTTTAAAAAGTTGACAATTTCCTTTATTGAAAATTTTTTCAGTTTTGTTGCCGGGAAGTAATTTTCGTTGTGGAAAATATTGACTATTTCCAGAAAAAAATCAACATTGATTTCTTTTGCCTTACATATTTCGTGTATTGTTTTGTCGCCCACACCTAAACTTATATCAAAACGCCTTAAAAGCGGAAGCAATTCAATATTCAAAAGTATCAGGCTTGCTATTTCCTGTTTTTTGGTAATTAAGCTTACATTTTGCATAATAGTATTTTATTGCAAATTTCGGTTTTTTTAATGAATGAAACTATTATTTTGTAAATTATTTAATATTGGTTCTACTACCATTATAGTGGGTAAATTGTTTTAATGTTACAAAGTTTATAATATTGTTAGGGTGGGAAGTTAGAAGACCGAAGTCGGAAGTAAGCAAACTTCGGTCTTCTGACTTCAAACTACTATCCCATTTTTTATAAAAAAACATTTCATTATTATTCCCTTTTTATTTCCAATAAGTTTGCAGTAATACCTTAATATTTAGCGTTTGATTTATGTTCCAACAATCCGTCAATTATTTGCAGTACTCTAGTTGTCAAAGGTTTATAACAAAGAGATTTGTTGTTTTAGAGTGTTGATTGTTAGAGGGGTAATTTAAAACTTAACGAAATGTTGAAGTTTGTGTTTTTGCATTTACCATTTTAACCCCGGCCAAAATAACACCAACCGAAAGCAACTGGTAAAGGCTAATTTGTTCCCCATCAATAACACCCCATAATATAGCTACCACAGGGATTAGGTATGTTACCGAAGCTGCAAAAAGTGCCGTTGTTTGTTTTATTAGTTTATTGAAAAAAATTGTTGCAACAACAGAGCTTAATATAGCCAGTAAAAAAATATAAACAAAATTTTGTAGGTAATCAGGAGTGCTTAGGGCAAAAGAATAGTCGGTAAAAAAAAGGTATATCCCTGCTAAAGGGCCAATAGCAAAAAAAGCAAACGCAACTATTGATACACCATCTAAGTCAGATAGGTTTTGTTTTATCTCGTTTACACTAACAGAATAGCATATTGTTGCCAAAACAATTAAGAAAGGATAAAAACTTGTTGCTGAATAACTTGTGTTTGAATTAAATAATATTAAACCAGTTGCCCCAACCAAGCCTATAAAAACACCAATAATGTTTTTGCGTTTTGTTTGTACTTTATAAAACAAATAACCTGTCAACAGGGCAAACAAAGGAACCATTGAGTTAAGCATACCTGCAAGTGAACTGCTAACTTGTGTTTGGGCTTTAGTAAACAATAAAGCCGGTATACCGTTACCTATAAAACCTACTATCAGTAAAGGTTTTATTTGATTTTTTTTTAATTTGCCGTAACGTTGAATTGCAAATGGGAACAAAAAAAGGAATGAGATGAAAATCCGGAAAGCCGCAACTTGTGTATCGGTAAAAGATTCAAGCCCACGTTTCATAAAAATAAACGAACTACCCCAAATAAGCGCCAATAACCATAAAGTTAGCCATTGTATGCTTTTGTTATTTAGGCTTTTATTGTTGATATTGACTTATGGTTTAATTAATCTATAACATTTATTACTTTATGTATAATGATAAATACCAAGTAATTGGTAATCAGTAATTATTTATTAGTAATTAGCCTTTCGCTATTATTGGTGATTGCCCGATATGTACAATGTGGAAACTAGAAACATCTCAGATAATTTAAACTATGGTGCTGATATTGCAAAAAATCCCAGAAACCCTAACTAGGATAAACCGGGATATATAATTTAAAAACGTAGGCCTAACTCTTTTCGTCATCAGGATTCCTGTAATAAATATTACCTTCTAAATATTCCTGTATTGCAATCAAGCTTGCTTTTGGCAACTTTTCGTAAAATTTAGAAATTTCAATTTGTTCCCTGTTTTCAAAAATTTCTTCAAGATTATCTGTGTAAGAAGCAAACTCTTCCAGTTTTTTATTTAACTCTTCTTTTATTTCTGTACTAATTTGATTAGACCTTTTTCCTATAATCGACAACGTTTCGTATATGTTAAGGGTTTCATGATCAAGATCAATCTGATTTCTTGTAATGGTAGATGATGCCGCATTAGTTTTTTTGTAATTCATCTTATATCTAATTTCAGTTAATTAATTTTAATTTAAAAATTTAAGTTTTTTATTGATGCTATTATTAATTTTAGTCAAATCTTTCATGTATTCACTTTCAGGATATTCCCGTACAAACTTTTTGTAAGCTTTTAATGCCTCATTAAGGCGGTCTACTGTTTTCCCATGAATTGAATTGATAGCAAAAGTGTAATTAGATTTTACTGTCAGGTACATCATTTCTTCTTTATATTCTGAATTGGGATGATGCTCAAGGCTACTCTCAAATGCAATAGCAGCTGCTTTATATTGCCCGATATTATAATAAAGCATAGCATTTTCATATGATTTTTTTTGAAGCTTTGAGTAGAGGTCTGCCATAAGTTCGTTGCATTCATCAATACGTTCGCTTTCAGGGTATCGTCCTAAAAACAGTTCCAATTCATTCAAAGCTTTATATGTGCTTTCCTGATCCAGGGTTGTCTTTGGCGAGTCTAAATAATAGCAATAGGCGCTCATATATGCGCACTCTTCTGCAAATTTGCTATTAGGGAACGAACCAAGGAACTTCCTGAAATAATGCCCGGCTAAAATGTAATTCTTTAAATGATAATTGCTATATGCATAATAATACGAAATTTCCTCACCTTTTTCTGTACCTCTGTAAATAGGTATTAATTGCTCAAAAAGGGTCATTGCTTTTGCATAATCCTCTTCTTCGTAATATCCTTTTGCTTTTTCGTACTTTAGTTTATTATCGGTGCTTTTTAATAATTTCTGATATTTACAGGATGTTAAAACTGTAACCGATAAAATAAAAATTAATAAATACTTAACTTTTGAACTCATATAAACAGGTTAATATAAAATAATTCCTTTTATTAGGATGTTATATATTTTGGCCACAAATAAATTAGTTGCTGTATGTATTTGATAATAAGTCTTTTATGTGTAATCGGAAATCAATATACATCCAAAATATTTAAGCGGACAAAGTTAATATAAAATTCTTAATATTAACGGATTGTTATAAGTTTTATTTCCCGGCCACTAGTTTTGTTCAGTTGTTTTTCTTGGGCAAAACACTTTATATAACCAACTGGTTTTGTTATCGCTACCTGTTACTTGTACAGTTATAAGGCTATCGGGGCTATTAAAAATTACATGTGTGTTTTTAAGGCCTTTAATTTTTTTATTGCTGCTGTAAATAAGCTTCTCTTTTGAAATATTGTGCAATGCCCCATTGTAAATATCTATTTGGTCGGGTAGGTTGAACATATTAAAAAACAACTTAAACCTTCCTTTTTCCATTTTCATTTTAAAAGTTTTTATTGTCGTTTTAAATCCTGCTGATTGGGTTAGCTCACCACAGGCAAGATATGTTTGGGCTACATCAATAGAATCGTCCTTTGTGATAAATAAAGTAGTATTAGTTTTAGCCGTAAAACTGGCAGTACTGCTATAAAAGCCTAATAGTGAGATTGTTACATTTAGAGGTTTTTTGTTTTTGATAGCAGTAAAGTTTACTTCGCCCATTTTATTGCTGAATTTTATTTGACTGCTGTCAGCATATACTAATTCAACTTTAACATTTTCTATTGCATTTTTTTTTGCTTTATCTTTTACCGATATTTTATAATTAGCAATTGTTACCGTATCTTTTATAACAATTTTTTGTTCAGGTTTTTTTTCGGGCATTTTAAATGAACTTAAATCTACTTTTATAAATAAAAATGCCAAGGCTGCAATAATAATTAATGGGATTACCCATAAAAACAGTTTGCCGCTATCAGTTTTAAGAACTAGTTGATGTGTTTCATTGTTGGTATCGCAAATAAATTCTGCCTCGGTACTATTTCCCCTAACATCAGCAAAAGCTTTAATTATATTTCCAATTTGTACATCATCTACTTGAATTTCACCATTTAAATCGGTGTATTTATTTCGGGTTGTACCGTTGTACTCTAATTTTATAATTGCATTTGCAATAGGTTCAGTTTTTGAGTTAACCAATTTTATTTTCATACTTACATCCGAATCGTAGTTCATTTTTTCCTGGCTAAAAGGTATTTGTTTTTCACCGTGAATTATATATTCATCAACCTGCTTATCAAATTTAAATTTATGTATAGGTAACGATTTTCCAAACATAAGTTGCTTGCACTCAACCAATGCCCCAATTTTAACATCTTTAATAGTTAACCTGCCTTCATTATTTGTTACTGTTTCAAATTCTTTTTTCTCATACCTGAACCTTACATCAGAATTTTTAATGGCCACACCATTTTTATCAATTAATTTGAAATTCATGTTTGCTTTTTCAAAAAGCTTATCGGCAACATAAAAATACTGCGACTTATCCCTTTCGCATATAAATCCCTCAGTATTTTCTTCTTTGTTTTTAAAAAGCTGGTAAGCTTTTACTATGGTTTTCAGGGGTATATTTTTCAAAACGATTTGACCTGTACTATTAGTCAATTCTTTTATTTGTTTATCATTATATTTAAAATGGACTTCTAAATTAGTGGCTGCTTCACCGCTTTTACCAGCCACAACAAAGGTCATATCAACTGTGGGGCGTTTAAAAATGATTGATAATTCACCTGTTTCCTGAAATTTAAAGCCCTTTTTTTCTTTTTTACTTATGTAACAAGCAAATTCTAAGTTTTTCTCAAAACCTGTAAGTTCTACAACTCCATTGGTATTTGTTGTTTTTATATCGTTTGTATCGCTGTATTCGAAAAAAATGTCTAAATCAGCTAGTGGTTTACTTTCTTTATCAATAAATGACAATATCATTTGCGTAATATATTAAATTCTTTACAAAATTGATAAATAATCTTTCAACTTGCAAAAATAAAGCAGGTTAAAGATAAAACTTAGAATTATTGAAATTTTAGGGCTAATTGGGAATTAATCCTTCTTCATATTTTTCACCATAATAATTTCGGCGGCTATGCTTATGGCAATTTCTTCAGGGGTTTCACTTTTAATAGATATGCCTATTGGTGAGTGAACTTTCACATCAACTGTTATTTGTGTTGTTGCTTTTGTTGATATTAATAACAAAATTGTTATTAACTGAATGATTGAAATATTTTTTCTCATAAGTTATCAAATTACATTATTCTATTTCTCCTTGTCATATTCCATAACATCCATCGGTGGGCAATCGCCGCCATCTACCCAAAGGCTTTTAGCGTTAGGGTCTTCGTATTTTTTAAATATGTTTTCTACCCTCGAAAAATTCAAGCTATCCCATATTTTGTTCTTAAAGGCCAACATTAATTCAAGCATATCATTTTCATTTATTCCCATACTTCTTAAACCATCAAATATTGAAACCTTTCTTTGTTGTATCTCTGTATCCCTATTGGTTTTTATTGTTAAAAAAGTTTCGCTGCTAAAAATTTCAGCATCGTCCTCTTCCTTAGTTAATTTCATAATATCAAGTTTTTTATAATTGTACAAGGGCAAATTAATTTCCCTTATGCACAATTCTATAATATTTTCGGCTGTTTCTTGGGTAAATTCAATAGGCGATGAACCTACGGATAATATTTTTATTTGGTTAAAAGTTGAAGGGATAGTTGTTCTTTTCAGGGTAGGTAAATCGTGAAGTATCATTATTTGTAAACCTTTTAAATCGCTTATCCCTTCGATATTTTTCAAATAAGGGCAAAAACAGCTATTCAGGTGTTTTAGATTCTTTAAATTTTTTATTGCATCCAGGTTTTTTAGCTCGTTATGGGAACAGTCCAGGTATTCAAGTTTTTCAAATCCTTTAATTGGTATCAAATTTTTAATGTGCATGTATTTGCAATCAAGAAACCTAATTTCCTTTATTTTAGCAATTAGCTTGTCGCTTATTGGCTCGTCGTAAATTGGTGTTTCTGTTTCATGCAATGAATAAATACTAATCGGATAATAAGAGAAATATGGGTGAAACCATGTTTTGAACATAGGCTGCAATTCATAGTTTTTAAGCAACAGGTTTTGCCAATTGCTGCTAAGCCTATCCCACCAAGCCCTGTTTAGGTCAGTTTTACTAATTTTTTTGTGTTTTATCCGTTTTGTTAAAGAGTTTGTTATCATTTTGTTTTTATAGTAGTTAAACTTGTTATTTTCAAAATAATTTGTAACATTGTCTAAACCTAATTCTATAACATAATCAGGTATAGCTGCCATAATTTCTGCAAAACTGAATTTGCTCTTTTTTTCGTACTTTTTTACCAACTTAACAAAATTAATAATAGGCGAAATTTCTTTCGGATAATCAGTAAATTTTATAGGTTTATGCATTATTTTGATATATCTGGGATTATCGCCTAAGTTTGCA
>NBLH01000116.1 GCA_002084525.1 Bacteroidetes bacterium 4572_117
CGAAAAATACATAAAAAGCTGATATTATGGACACACCACTTATTCCCTGCCAAAATAATTCGGGTAGTCTGTAATTATTCCGTCAACCCCCATATTTATCAGCCTGTTTATTTTTATGGAATCGTTTACTGTCCAAACATTAATTTTTTTGTTTAATGCATGTACCTCATCAACCAAACGTTGGGTTGTAAAAGGATAATAAGTGCTAATTTCTGTTACATAACCGTAATGTTCCAAGTTGGTAATCCTGAATTTTCCATCGTATATTAATGATAAAAATGGGAAATCAACAATAAATAGTTTGTGCAGTTCAATAGTTTCATCAATTTCCCTGACTTTTTCAAGTGCGCTATCATTAAAAGAGTGTATAATTACCCACGATTTTGCATTGTATTTATTAATTGCATCAACAACACGTTGTTCAATACCAGGATAATAATCATCGCCATCTTTAATTTCGATAATAAGTACGGCTTGTCCATTTATAAGTTCAAAAACCTCATCAAGTGTCGGGATTTTTTCATTTTTGAACTTTTCAGAAAATTTAACACCAGCGCTATATTTGAGTATCTCACTGTATGTCATATACCGCCAACAGAAAAACGATAGCAAGGAATGTGATAAAAGCTTTTTTCATATTTGTGCAAGAATTAAGATAGATTTATAAAATTATGCCAATTTAATGAATAATTATTAAATTCACATTTTTTAATGCAAATTTAGGATAGGATCATATTTATTTTTTTACCAAATATAGACTGATGAAAAACTATTATTATTTAATTTACTTTGTGTTAGCATTCAATATTGGTATTATTGGGGCTAATGGCCAAAAAAACAATATTTCAGATTTAAGTATTGAGCAAATAATGCAAGGGGCTAAATTTGTTGGTAATTTACCCGATAATATTAAATGGGCCGATAACAGCAAACAGTTTTATTTTAATTGGAATCCCAAAAATGCATTTAGCGATTCGTTATACTCGTACAATATCGAAAATGGCAAAACAGAAAAACTTGATTTTGAAACTGAGTGGGATTTGCCTGCAAAAGGGGTTTTAAATTCTGATAAAACAAAAAAAGTATATGCTAAAAACGGTGATGTTTTTTATATTGATTTTACACTTAACAAAAAAACACAAATAACTAATACAACCGATTGGGAGGGCAATGCAAAATTTGTTCAAAACGACAGTAAAATAGTTTTTCAAGCAAACGACAACTTGTTTACTTGGGATGTGCAAAGCGGTGAATATGAGCAAGTAACAAACTTTAAAGATGGATCAAAATCAGAAACAAATGATATACCAAGCGACCCAAAAGGAAGGTGGTTATACGATGACCAATTGAGGCTTTCGCCGGTACTAGCAAACAAAAAGGCAAAGCGCGATGCCGGAAAAATTATAAGGAATAAACGAAAACTAAAAAAGCCCATGCCTATTTATTTATCAGGAAAAACTTTGCTATGGGCCGATTTAAGCCCCGATGGTAAATATGTGAGCTATGCGTTAATGAAAAGGGATAGGTCAAAAAGTACAGATGTGCCCAATTATGTAACAGAATCTGCTTACACAGAAAATATCAGGGCACGTGCAAATGTTGGCGGCAAACCACCTAAATTTTCGTTACATATTTATAATATAAAGTCAAGAAAAACAACTGAAGTTGATTTTACAAAACTAAAGGGCTATGATTATATCCCGGAATTTACAAAAGATTATCCCGAAAAGGAATACAAAAACAAAGACAGGATTTCGTACTTTAATGAGCCAATTTGGAGCAATAATGGAGAATATGCCTTTATTGATATAAACACAAACGACCATAAAGACAGATGGCTTGCTTTGATTAACTTTGAGGAATCAACGGTAAAAGCACTTGAGCACCAACATGATGAGGCATGGATAGGTGGCCCTGGTGTAGGTTGGTTTTCGAGGGCAGAAATGGGGTGGATGCCTGATAACAAAAAGATTTGGTTTAAATCGGAAGAAACAGGATACGCACATTTATATGTGAAAGATATTAATAAAGGGAAAAAGAAAGCACTTACAAAAGGTAAGTTCGAGCTTTATAAACCCCAAATTTCAAATGATAAGCAGTACTGGTATTTTTCATCGAACAAGAGCCATCCCGGCGATAGGCAACTTTATAGGATACCTATTGAAGGTGGTGATTATAAGCAAATTACAAGCATGATCGGTAATAATGAGGTAAGTATTTCACCCGATGAAAAATACATTGCTTTTCGATATTCGTATTCGAACAAACCATGGGAAATTTACCTAATGAAAAACCCATTGGTTTCGGGCAAAGAGGAAAAAGCAGAACGGATTACCCATTCAACAACAAAAGATTTTGAAAATTACAAATGGCGTGACCCTAAAATCATCACATTTAAAGCCAACGATGGCGCAAAAGTACATGCAAGGCTTTATACACCTGAAAATGCGGTAAAAAATAAAGCCGCTGTAATTTTTGTACATGGTGCCGGTTATCTACAAAATGCACATAAATGGTGGAGTTCTTATTATCGTGAATATATGTTCCACAATATTTTGGTCGATAACGGCTACACGGTTTTAGATATTGATTTTCGTGCAAGCAAAGGTTATGGCCGCGATTGGAGGACTGCAATTTATCGGCATATGGGTGGTAAAGATTTATCGGATCAAGTAGATGGTGCAAAATACCTGATAAAAGAACATGGGATAGACCCTGAAAAAGTAGGGATTTACGGCGGATCGTATGGTGGGTTTATTACTTTAATGGCAATGTTTAAAGCTCCCGATGTATTTAAGGCTGGGGCAGCAATTCGCTCAGTTACAGACTGGTCGCATTATAACCATGGTTATACTTCGCCTATATTGAACACACCTGTAACTGATAGTTTGGCCTATGTTCGCAGTTCGCCAATGTATTATGCCGAGGGTTTAAAAGGGCATTTGCTAATTTTACATGGTATGATCGACGATAACGTACATTTCCAAGACGTTGTCCGTTTATCGCAAAGATTAATAGAACTAAAGAAGAAAAACTGGGATATGGCTATTTATCCGGTTGAACGCCATAGCTTTACGGAACCCAGTAGTTGGACAGATGAATATACCCGGATATTTAATTTGTTTCAAAAACAACTGAATGGAAAAGAGTAATTTTTTATTTATTATATTTGGTGAAAATTTGAATCGTTTAAACATGGGAATAATTAGATAAAATCAAGGTAAATTTAAATATGTGTAATTAAAAAATGAGAAAAATGAAATTAATAAAATTATCAGGTATAATGCTGTTTGTTATGGTATGGGGCCAACAATTACAAGCACAAGAAAAATGGTCGCTAAACAAATGTATTGATTATGCATTAGAAAATAATATCCAAGTAAAACAAGTAAGTTTAAGGGCGCAATCCGGGAGTTTTAACCTGCAACAATCAAAGGCAGCCATTTATCCAAACCTAAATGCTTCGGCTTCTGATGCCTTTCAGTTTGGGCGATCAGTTGACCCGTATTCGAACGATTTTACCAATGAGAATGTACAATCGTTTAGCTCATCAATTAATAGTTCTGTAACTTTGTTTAACGGTTTACAACAGTATAATACAATTAGACAGAACAACTTTACTTATCTTTCTTATTTACAGGAAGTTGATGAAACTAAAAACTCAATAAGCATGCAGGTGGCCACGGCTTATCTTCAAATTCTTTTCGATAAAGAATTATTGGAGGTGTCAAGGAGGCAAATGGCAATAACAAACAATCAGGTAAACCGCACAAAAATACTGGTCGAGGCCGGAAGCCTTGCCAAAGGGAATTTGCTGGAAATTCAGGCTCAATTGGCAAATGAAGAGGTTTCTTTTATTACTGCCGAAAACAATATCACAACTTCGTACCTGAACCTGACACAATTGTTGGAATTGGATTCTATTGCCAATTTTGAAATTGATATCCCTGAAATTGAAGATCCTTCTGAAGAGCTTATTCTTGAATCGGTTGGTAATATTTTTGATAAATCAACAAATCTGCCAAGGATAAAAAAAGAGGAGCTTAACTTACAAAGTTCTGAAAGTGCTTTGAAAGTAGCGGAAGGCGGGCACTACCCAAGATTGTTTTTACAAGCATCGTATGGTACAGGCTATTCTAGTGCCCGATCAAAATACAGTCAGCAATTAGGAGACGACGTACTATTAGGATGGGTCGGGGCTTCGGGAGAAGATGTTTATACCCATGGCATTAGTAATGTTGAAACCCCATATTCTTTTGGCGATCAGTTTATTGATAATCGTAGTTTATCTTTGATTATCGGTATAAACATACCAATATTTAATAACCTTCAGGTTAAAACACGAATCAGCAATTCGAAACTAACTGTTGAGAACTCGAAATATCAGCTTGAGCTTGCAAAAAATAATTTGTATAAAGAAATTCAGCAATCAAGAAATTCATCAGTAGCTGCACTTGCCACTTTTAAGGCAAGCAAAAAGGCGGTTGATGCCCAGCAGGAATCGTTTTCGTACACCAAACAAAAATTTGATTTGGGCCTTGTAAACTCTGTTGATTACAATACGGCAAAAAACCAGCTTACAAAATCAGAATCAGACATGGTCCGTGCGAAATACGACTTTATTTTTAGGGTCAATATCCTGAATTTCTATCAAGGTATACCATTTAAATTATAGACAAGTTATAACATGAGTAAGGTAATTGTATTAGGTGCAGGAATGGTTGGAAGCGCAATGGCTATTGATATGGCAAAAAACCACGATGTAACACTAACCGATATAAGCAAGAGTGTATTAGATAAAGTAAAGCAAAAACATAACAAATTAACAGTCAGTCAGTTAGATGTGTGCAATAAAGCAAGTTTACAAAGCCTTATAAAACAGTATGACCTGGTAATAAATGCTGTACCAGGTTTTTTAGGTTTTGAAACTTTAAAAAGCATTATCAAGGCAGGTATGAACGTAATAGATATTGCATTTTTTCCAGAAAACTCATTAGAATTAGATGCACTGGCAAAAGAGAAAAATGTAACTGCAATAGTTGATTGTGGTGTAGCCCCGGGAATGGATAACGTTATTTTGGGCTATTATAACGAGAAAATGAAGTTAAACGATTTTGAGTGTTTGGTTGGGGGCTTACCGAAACAAAAAAAATGGCCTTTTTGCTATAAAGCACCATTTTCGCCAATTGATGTAATTGAGGAATATACCCGCCCGGCAAGGTATGTACAACACGGAGAAGAAGTTGTTAGGGAACCTTTAACCGATTGTGATTATGTAGAGTTTGATAAAGTTGGTACTTTAGAATCGTTTAACTCAGATGGCTTAAGATCACTAATTTACACTATGCCCCATATCCCTAATATGAAAGAAAAAACATTGCGGTATCCCGGCCACGTGGAATATGTGAGGGTATTAAAAGAAAGTGGTTTTTTTAGCGAGAAAAAAATTGATGTAAATGGCACACAGGTTTCGCCTTTGGATTTTACCAGTAAAATTCTTTTTAACGAATGGAAATTAGGTGAGACAGAAAAAGAACTGACTGTATTTAGGGTTACTTTAAAAGGTGAAAATGCAGAAGGTCAATCAGAAGAGATCGTTTATAATATGCATGATGAATATTGCGAGGCCACAAACACCTCGTCAATGGCAAGAACAACCGGATACACTGCCACGGCAGCAGCAAACTTGTTTTTAAAAGGTTTGTTCACAGAAAAAGGGGTTTTCCCACCGGAATTAGTTGGTAGGCACGAAGTTTGCTTTAAGCATTTTATTAAATATTTAGAAGAAAGGGATATTTATTATGTTAAAAGGACCCGTTTAATTTGATGTAGGAGGGTGTAAATTTGTTAAACATAGCGTAGACTTCGCTACGAACAAAAATAAGAACGCTGATAACACTGATTTAACGGATTCACACTGATTTTTAAAAGGTTAACATGTTTTTTTAACATAGTGCGTTGTCCTGTGCTAAAACATCTCAGTTGTTCATGTTCATTATCAGTTAATTATAGCAAAACTAAGTAATACAAAAAAATATGAAAAAACTACTTGATAAGCTAAAAGAAGGGCAAGTATTATTATCTGATGGGGCTTGGGGAACCATGCTATTTGAGAAAGGCTTAACTGCCGGGGAGTGCCCTGAATTGTGGAATATTACAAATAGGGATAAGGTTTTTGAAATAGCACAAAGCTATATTAAAGCTGGTGCTGATATTATTGAAACAAATAGTTTTGGATCCTCAGGCATAAAGCTCGAATTATTTGATTTAGCTGATAGGGCAGAAGAAATAAATATAAAAGCAGCCGAAATTTCAAGGGATGCAGCCGGAAACGACCATTATGTTTTTGGTTCGATTGGCCCAAGTGGTAAAATCCTGATGATGGGCGATGTTACAGAAGAACAACTTTACAAAACCTTTAGCAGGCAGTCGGCAGCACTTGAAAAAGGGGGTGCTGATGCAATTATTATTGAAACAATAACTGCCCTTGATGAAGCCATGATTGCCATACGGGCTGCAAAAGAAAATACCGGGCTTCCTGTAGTTTGCACTTTTACTTTTGATAAAACCGTAAATAACGATTTTAGGACAATGATGGGGGTTTCACCAACAGAAATGACCGAAAACCTAATTAATTCGGGTGTTGACATTATTGGGACAAATTGTGGCAACGGTTTTGATGGGATGCTCGAAATTGTTAAAGAAATAAGGCAAACAAATGCAACAATACCTTTAATGGTCCAGGCAAATGCCGGCTTGCCCCAATTAATAAACGGACAAAGCGTATTTCCGGAAAGCCCGGATGAAATGGCGGCAAAACTTCCATTATTGATTGATTTGGGGGTAAATACAATTGGCGGTTGTTGTGGTACTACCCCAAAACACATTGCTAAATTTGCCGAAGTAATAAACAATATGCCCTAGACTGGGCTGTTAAAAATATGGTATAATAATTTTTGGATAATTACTATTAATTTAAGTAAATTTGGGGGGCGAAATAATTAAAATTTCATAAAATGAAATATCCATGCTTAATTATAATTACACACGAGAAGGATTATTGAGTATAATTAGTTTTGAGTGTGTGATTTGCAGGATGTGGATGTTCCATACGACCATTAATAATAATTAAATATAAACGGATGAAACAATCAGGGGCGTATTTAACTGTTTATGCACTAGAGCAAATTGGGGTACAAAAAACTTTTGGGATTCCTGGTACTCATAATATAGAAATTTATAACCAGTTAAATAATTCACTACATATTGAAGCTGTGTTAGTAACGCATGAGGGGGCGGGGGCTTATATGGCAGATGCTGCTTCGCGCACCACTGACAGTATTGGCACAATGGTAGTTGGCCCGGCAGCTGGCGTAACCCAAGCTATAACCGGTATTGCAGCGGCCAAATTTGATGGTATCCCAATGCTGGTTATTTCTGGTGGGATACGACGGGATAATAATAAAAGCTACAAATTGCATCAATTGGATTTGGGGAAAATGTTAGATGGCATCGTAAAAAAATATACATTAGTAAAAAGCCTCGATGAAATTATCCCAAACATCTTTGAAGCTTATAAAATAGCCATGGAAGGTGAACCAGGGCCTGTTTTTATCGAAATCCCGGAAGAACTACAAACCGCAAGAAAAGATGTTGGTAGTCTATTAAAGTTCCCAGGGCTTCCAAAGCAAAACCCTGATGATATTAACAACTTGTTTGATATAGATTCAGTAAAAAGGGCGGTTGAGTTATTGTTAAAAGCTAAAAATCCCGGGATCTATGTTGGTTGGGGGGCTGTTGATGCTTTTGAAGAAACAAAAAAAATTGCAGAATTGCTTGGGGCACCTGTTTCGACCACCTTTCAGGGGCTGTGTGCTTTTCCGGCAAATCACCCCTTGCATACAAGTATCGGATATGGTGCAATGGCCACACCGGCCGGACAAAATGCATTTAAAAACTGCGATTGCTTACTTGCCGTAGGACTTAGGTTTTCTGAACTTGCAGCTAGCGTATAAACAATCATGGTTAAAAAAAGTAAATGAGCATTTTGTTTCCCCTGGCTTTTTTTTCAATGCCTTGCGAAATGCATTAAATGATGATGCAATTGTTGTTACCGATGTAGGAAACCCTACTTATTATACATCAGAATTGTTCCCCGTTCATAAACCCGGGCAATTTATTTGTCCCACAGATTTTAACTGTATGGGTTATGGTGTCCCGGCTACAATAGCAGCTAAGTTTATGAATAAATCAAAACAAGTAATCGGAATTGTTGATGGTGGTGCTTTTATCATGTCTGGTTTAGAGTTGGTTACTGCATTTACCTATAAGTTGGGGGTAATAATATTTGTTTTTCACAATAGTGAACTGGGTGCAATTTCGCAGTTTCAAGAAAGCACAATAAACCATAAGGATGAATCTATAATCAGCGAAATTGATGTTAAAGGTGTAACAGAAGCTGTTCATGCCCAGCATATTCAAATATTAAACGATATTGATACCAGTGGTGCAATTAAAGAAGCCTTAATGCATACAAAACAAGGTGAAAATGTTGTTATTGACGTCAATATTGATTATTCAAGAAAAACCTATTTAGCACAAGGCAAAGTAAAAACCAATATGAGCCGTTTCCCGGTGATAGAAAAAATAAGGATGCTAATAAAGGCAGGGAAAAGGCATATTGTTGAGTAAGCTATTTTGGCCACCTCTATTAATTCAATATTTTGCTAAATTCTTGTAATACCTTGAGTATCTGGGCTTTTAGAAAACAAATATTAGTGTCTTTATAATGCTGGAAACAAACCTGATAAGGCTTATTTTGTAGAACTGAGTAGTTACAAAACATAAAATATGAAACATCCATATGTAAAAGCTTTGCCACCCAAGGTAATGACTATTTGGTATGTTCTTCCGCAGTAGCGAAACAGGCAATGTGATAAATAAAAAACAATAAAAATTGACACATGAAACAAATAATTACAATAAGTTTATCAATTATGTTGTTTTTTGGTTGTTCAGCACCCAAAACATACGACGTTTTAATTAAAAACGGTAATATTTACGATGGATATGGCGCAAAACCTTATGTTGCCGATATTGGTATAAATTCAGATACGATTGCTTTTATCGGTAACTTGGAAAATACAGAATTATTGAAATTTGCAAAGAAGCCGCCAAATATAATGGTTTGTATATTTCACATATACGTAGCGAGGGTAATAAATTATTGGAAAGTATTGATGAATTGTTACGGATTTCTGAAGAATCAGGGATTAGGGCAGAGCTTTATCACCTGAAAGCTGCCGGGAAATCTAATTGGCATAAATTAGATTCTGCGATAAACAAAATAGAAAATGCAAGGAATAAAGGATTACAAATTACTGCAAACATGTATAATTATACCGCTGCTGCTACTGATTTAAACGCAACAATGCCTCCATGGGTGCAAGAAGGTGGTTATAAAAGTTGGGTGAAACGGCTGAAAAATCCAAAAATCAGGCAAAAAGTAATAGAAGAAATGAAGACATCTGCTGATGATTGGGAAAATTTTTATTATGCTGCCGGATCGCCTGAAAATATCTTGTTAGTAGGTTTTAAAAATGACAGTTTAAAATATTTGACCGGAAAATCACTTGCCGAGATTGCCGCAATGTGGGAAAAATCGCCTGAGGAAACTATTATAGAGTTAGTAATCAAAGACGGAAGTGATGTTGGGGCGGTTTATTATTTAATGTCCGAAGAAAATATTAGGAAGCAAATAGCTTTGCCATGGGTCAGTTTTGGGTCAGATGCAAGATCACTTGCTAGCGAAGGTGTTTTTTTGAAATCGGGCACACACCCACGTGCATATGGAAATTTTGCGCGCTTACTGGGTAAATACGTCCAACATGAAAAAATTATCCCGCTTGAAGAAGCAATCCGTAAACTTACTACCTTACCCGCAACTAACCTTAATATCACAAAACGGGCAGCCTTAAAAACAGGTTATTTTGCCGATGTTGTTATTTTTGACCCTGCAAAAATTCAAGACCATGCCACTTTCGATAAACCACATCAATATTCTACTGGCATGCAACATGTGTTTGTAAACGGTGTACAGGTTTTACTAAATGGCGAACATACCGGCGCAACACCAGGCCAGGTTGTACGAAGGCGTGGTTGGAGAAAAAATGAGGCAAGGGGTGTGAAATAATTACAGAGTTCCTGATGTATAAGCAGATTATCAGTGTGTTATAGGTTTTGCTCGTGAAATAGAGTTGTCGGAAAAAGTCATTAGAAATTAGTCATTAGTCATTGAAATAGCGTATAACAACCTAATAGCCAACGACTAATATACTGATGACCATAAAAACTTAAGATAAGAAAAAAGTTTAAAGTAAGATAGTGCAGTTTACGATAAGTCAGGATGTCAGAATTATGTTTGGTTTGGGCTATGCATCACATCAAGAAGGGCTTATATTGTACGACGTTTCCTTATTAACCACAAACCTGCAAATGTGAAAATCCCGTTAAATAGTAAAAGCGTGTAGCCTAAATAAAAATCAAACCATTTAATGCAAAAAATATTTAGCAGATACGACATTATTGGGGCAGCCAGCGCAATTACAGGTACCAATTTATCCTTGATTTTATATTTTGTGAATAAACCAAAAGCAAA
>NBLH01000117.1 GCA_002084525.1 Bacteroidetes bacterium 4572_117
AATTTTGCTACCTATAATGAGAATGACATTGATAAGGGTTTAGAAGAGAGGATGAGTATTGCCCAGCAGGTTTCCTCAATGGTGTTAGGTTTAAGAAGACAAAAAAGCCTGAAAGTTCGTCAGCCTTTATCAAAAATTATGATCCCGATCTTAAATCCTGAATTAAAAGATCAGATTGAAGCAGGAAAAGAAATTATCCTTTCTGAAATTAACGTTAAGGAAATAGAATATATAACAGATGAGGCAGGCTTTCTTGTAAAAAAGATTAGGCCAGATTTTAAGGTGTTAGGAAAAAAATATGGAAAGTTGATGAAACAAATATCAGCTTTGATTAATCAGTTTGAACAGGATGATATCCGTAAATTAGAAACGGAAGGCAAATATATACTTAAGCTTAGCGACCAAGAAATTGAAATAAACTTGGATGAGGTAGATATTTCATCAGAAGATATACCTGGATGGTTGGTCGCCAGTAACAATAAATTAACTGTTGCACTTGACATTGATGTTACCGAGGAATTGAGAGAGGAAGGAATTGCCCGGGAGTTTATTAATAGGATTCAAAATCTGAGAAAAGAAATGGGGCTTGAAGTAACTGATAAAATAAATTTAGGCATTCAAAAACATGAACTTATTAATAAAGCTTTGGAAAAACACAAGCATTATATTTCTGCTCAAACTTTGACAGAAAATTTAAGCCTTGTGAATGAAATAGCAGGAAATTCAGGCATTAAATTTGTTGAAATAGATAACAATATAAAAACACATATTCAATTAAATAAAGTATAAAAACCAAAAAACAGACAAGGAAATAAGTGACGTAAACAGAAAACTGAATATTACAAGAAAAACGAACAAATTTTTAACATAAAAACACATAATTATGGCAGACAGGAAGAGATACAGAGATGAAGAATTAGCTGAATTTAAGGAGATTATACTAGAAAAATTAACAACAGCAAAACATGATTTAGAAATATTGAAAAATGCCATTAATCATAAAGATGATAATGACACATATGATACTTCGCCCACGTTCAAAGTGCTTGAGGAAGGAGCAAATGTTTATTCTAAAGAGCAGGCAGGGAGATTAGCTCAACGACAAGAAAAATTCATCCAACATCTTGAAGCAGCTTTAATTCGGATACAGAACAAAACTTATGGTGTTTGTCGCGAAACCGGAGTACTAATTTCAAAAGAAAGGTTAAGGGCTGTTCCACATGCTACATTAAGTATCAATGCAAAGAAGAATCAAAAATAAAACAAAATGCATTTTATGTCGAAATTAAAGATCCCGATACTTTTAATTTTTGTAATTCTTCTTATTGATCAGTATTTAAAAATATGGATTAAAACCAATATGTCGCTTGGTGAACAAATTTCTATTTTTGGTGATTGGGCTTTTTTGCATTTTACTGAGAATAATGGGATGGCCTTTGGTTGGGAGCTAGGAGGAGGATTTGGTAAAATGGCTTTGAGTATTTTTCGTATTTTGGCCGTTATAGGAATAGGTTGGTATTTATTTGATTTGTCAAAAAAAAATGCACCAACGGGTTTGTTAATTAGCTTTGCAATGATTTTTGCCGGGGCTGTAGGAAATATAATTGACAGTTCGTTTTATGGGGTTATCTTTAGTAAAAGCTATGGTGAAGTAGCTAAAATATTTCCTGAAGGTGGAGGTTATTCTAGTTTTTTACATGGTAAGGTAGTAGATATGTTTTATTTCCCAATAATTAAAACAACAATACCTGCCGGGATACAATTTTGGGCACCAGATCCTGCACCTATACCATTTACTTTTTTTAGGCCTGTTTTTAATGTCGCCGACTCTTCTATCACTTTAGGTGTGGCAATGATTATTATGTTTCATAGGAAATTTTTTAAAGAGACTCAAGAAGAAGAAATGCAAGTTTCTGAAAATATTGAGAATACAGCTTCAATTGATGATGTGAAATAATACCGAAGTCCCTGTTACACTTTAAATGGTTAGATTGTTGAATCGCTGAACAGATATTATACAATAAAAATAGGCTAAGCTTTTAACAAATATAAAATTGTAAAACAAATCGCAAGTATTAGATTTCCTAAACTTGCGATTTGTTTATTTTTGGTATTTTGCAATGCTTGCAAAACTTAGTTTAAATTATAACACATCAAATTACTAACAATTAGGAATTCTTAATTTTTGCCCAACTATCTCGTAAAGTTACAGTCCGGTTAAAAATTAAATTATCCAAACTGGAATCTTTATCCACACAAAAATATCCTTTGCGTTCAAACTGAAATTGTTCACCACTTTTAGCAGTTTTAAGATGAGGTTCAAGCATTGCTATTTTATTTACTTCTAATGAATTCTCATTAATAAAGCCTTTGAAATCTTTTTCCTTGTCGGCCTGTGGGTTTTCAACCGAGAAAAGCCTGTCGTAAAGCCTTATTTCTGATCTTATTGCATGTTTTGCCGATACCCAGTGCATTGTGCCTTTTACTTTGCGCCCATCTGGCGATTTCCCTCCTTTCGAAGCGGGGTCGTAGGTGCAATGTACTTTAGTGACGTTGCCTGCATCATCTTTTTCAACATGTGTACATTTGATAAAATAAGCGTACCTTAACCTTACTTCACGGCCAATACCTAACCTGAAAAATTTTCTTGGTGGGTTTTCCATGAAATCCTCCTGTTCAATAAAAAGTTCTTTGCTAAAGGGGACTTTCCTTTTTCCACGGCTTTCATCTTCCGGGTTATTCACTGCATCCAAATATTCTTCGCTGTCCTCAGGGTAATTGTCAATAATTACTTTTAATGGGTTTAAAACCCCCATAACGCGGTCTGCTTTCTTGTTTAAATCTTCCCTAATACTGTGTTCTAGTAAAGCAACATCAATAAAGCCATCGCGCTTAGCAACACCAATTTTATCTGAAAAATTACGGATTGATTCAGGGGTGTAGCCACGTCTTCTAAAACCTGAGATAGTTGGCATTCTTGGGTCATCCCAACCATTTACAAAATTGCTTTCAACTAATTCCAACAATTTGCGTTTGCTCATAACTGTGTAAGTTAGGTTCAAGCGGGCAAATTCAATTTGTTGAGGCCTATATTCGCTATCTGCCAATTTATCAATAAACCAGTCATATAAAGGTCTGTGTACTTCAAATTCTAAAGTACAAACCGAGTGGGTAATGCCTTCAAAATAGTCTGATTGGCCGTGGGCAAAATCATACATTGGGTATATTTTCCATGTGTTACCAGTTCTATGGTGGTTTGCAAACCTTATTCTGTATAAAATTGGGTCGCGCATGTGCATATTGGGCGATGCCATATCAATTTTTGCCCTTAGGAGATATTTCCCTTCATCGAAATCACCGTTTTTCATACCTTCAAAAAGTGTTAGGCTTTCAGCAACATCCCTATTCCGCCAAGGGCTTTCTTTACCTGGTTCTGTTGGTGTGCCCCTGTACTTCCGTAATTGTTCAGCATTTAGCTCACATACATATGCATCACCTGATTTTATTAGTTTAATTGCAAAATTATATAGTTTATCAAAATAATTTGATGTAAATTTCACTTCATCTTCCCAATTAAAACCAAGCCACTTTATATCTTCTTTAATTGATTCAACATATTCAACATCCTCTTTTACAGGGTTTGTATCGTCAAACCTAAGATTACATTTTCCTTTGTAGTTTTCTGACAGGCCAAAATTAAGGCATATTGATTTTGCATGACCAATATGTAAATATCCATTTGGTTCAGGGGGGAACCTGGTATATATTTGTTGGTGTTTGTTGTTGCTTAAATCATCTTCAATAATAGATTCAATAAAATTAAGCGGTTTTTTTTGCACTTCATTTTCATTTGTTCCAGCAATCATTTTTTTTAATTTAAAAGGTAACTAAAATTTTCCTAAAACATATAATAAGTTGGGTAAGTGGCTAATAATCAAGCAGTAATCAAAAAACATTAAAACTATAGCCCATGATAAATTCGTAATTTGTTTTTAACTTGCCAACTTTTGTTTTTTACAAAAATAGATGCTTTTATTCAATATCAAATCATTTTTTAGAATTCTATGCATAACAATTGTATTTTTACTACTTTTGTGGGCTAAAACAAATTAAAAAAATGATAATTACAAATAAGGAAAAAATAGTTAATAACATAGATTTAAATAAATTAGAATCTATTGAGATGAAAGTCCCTGATATTTTTTCTGGCTATGATGATGATATCCATTATGGCAAGCTTTTTATTTCTTTCTATAAAGAAGTTTATTATACATATTCAGTTTATAAAAGTATCAATGTTGAGTTGTTATTAAAAAACCTTGAAGATGTTTTTAATATTGAAGAAGAAAATTTCATAATAAAAGATGAGTTTTCAAAATCAAAAAAAATTAATGAACTAGATTACAACCAATGTAATTACCTTATAAAAATAGAGGAAAAGCTGTTGCTTTTTATTTCAAACTACAAAGTAGTTTTTTATTACGCTAAAAACATAGAATTTAAGCATATAAATAATATTCTTGAGATAATAAAGCAGAGCAAGAAAGAAAAAAAGCATAAGAAGAAGTTTTATATGGTGGCCAGAAACAACCATTCAGAGTATGGTTTTGATTTTAGGCGTTTTAATATTAAAAAGCAAGAAACGGATATTACAATAAATTATAATAATAGTTTTGCTGATGTGGATAAAACAATTCGTGGATTTTTGAATACCAATAAATCAAACGGGTTGGTCTTATTACATGGGAAATACGGTACAGGTAAAACATCTTATATCCGTAATTTAATGAATACTGTTAACAAAAGGTTTATTTTCTTGCCTTTAGATATGATGGATAATATCTCAAATCCTAATTTTTTACCTTTTATCTCTAAATATAGGAATAGTGTTTTAGTATTGGAAGATTGTGAAACACTTATAAAACCAAGAGACAGGGGGCAGGTAGATAATGCTTTGGTTAACCTTTTAAATCTTGGGGATGGGCTTTTGTCAGATGCTCTGGCAATAAAACTTGTTTGTACGTTTAATGCTGATTTAAAGCAAATTGATCAAGCTGTTTTACGTAAAGGTAGATTAATTGCACGTTATGAATTTAAAGAGCTTGAATTAGTTAAAGCAAAAGCACTAGCTTTAAAATTAGGGATTAATGATAACATTGAAAAACCATTGACGCTTGCTGAAATTTATAACTTGGGAAAGAATGACTTTAGCAAACTTAGTGGTGACAAAAAAATTGGGTTTTAAAAAACACCTAACCTGCAAAATAAATGTTTTTTGACACAAATGCGTTAAGGCTTAACAGTCAAAAATATACAATGGTTTTTTTGCTTTTTGGAAATAAAGAATGTTAAAAAAAATTAATTTTTACTATATTATAAGAAAAAATTTTTAAATTGTCATCCATAAAAATTTACCTAGTTAATGAGGATTCTAATTGTAGATGATGAGCCTATAAACATATTGCTTTTAGAGAGTCTGTTTAAAAATAAATATCAAACAGATTCAGCTGAAAACGGATTGGAGGCCTATAACAAAATTGAAGAAAATTTGCCAGATTTGGTTCTGTTGGATATTCTTATGCCACATATGGATGGTTTTGAAACCCTGAAAAAAATTAAATCAAACAAACACCTTTCAAACGTTATCGTTATTATGGTTACGGCAAAGGTTGAGAAAGATGATGTGAAAAAGGCTATGTTACTAGGAGCTGACGATTATATCAAAAAACCAATTGATGCTACAGAATTGTACACCAAAATTGATATTCATGCAAAGTTAAAGAAAAATAGAGATACATTAGTTGAATATCAGGTATATGCCAATATTCATGAAAGCATGATTTCTGCCCAAAGAATTTTGCAGTCTTTGTTGCCTGACAAACAGAGTTTTACGAGAGTGTTTCCAGATTCATTTTCTCTCTTTAAACCTAGGGATATGGTTGGGGGCGATTTATATTTTGTTTCTCAAAAATTAAATAAAAAATTTATTTGTGTTTCTGATTCTACCGGACACGGGGTCCCTGCTGCCATGATTTCAATTTTGGCATATATGGCATTGAATTATGTGGTAAACAGAGAAAACATTACATACCCCCTACAAGTTGCCAGTAAGCTTAGGGCGGAATTGATAAGTAACCTTTCAAAATCAACTGACACTTATGCTACAAGTAATGGGCTTGATGCTATTTTTTGTGAATATAAAGAACTTGACCAAACATTAAATTTTGTTGGTGTCAGTCGCCCGATTATTATTTTACGTAAAAATAAAAATCATTTGATTGTTAATGGGAAAATGGTGAACTCTTTAATGCACGATGATGAACATTACTTGTTTTATTTGAGGGGCGATTTTGTTTCAATTGATATAGAGCCTGAGTTTGGGACTTTAAATAACAAAGAAATTAAATTAGAAAAAGATGATGTAGTCTATATGTTTTCTGATGGTATTACAGATCAATTTGGGGGTGCTGATGAAAAGAAATTTTCTAAAAAGAGATTAATGAACTTATTACTTATAAATCAGAACAAATCTCTAAAATCTCAAAAATTAATTCTTTATAAAGAATTAGAAAAGTGGACACAAAACCACGAGCAAACTGATGATATTGTTATTATAGGCATAAAATTTTTTTAGAATCAAATGGAGGGGTTTTCAAAGTTTAAGACAAAGCGATTTAAATTCAGACAACAACCTAATAACAGATTCAGTTGCCGTACCTACTAAATTTGCAAGTTCTTCTCTAGTTAAGCTTACTTGTAAATATTTTTCACTATCAAGTAAAAAAGTATTTTGTAAAAGAATTAATATTTCTGCAAGTCGTTCCCTTACTGTTTTTTGGGCAATATCTATTATAAATTTATTTGCTTCGCCTAACTCTTTTAGCGAAAGCCTCATTATTTGCATTGAAAAATCGCTATTCTCCTTTACCATGTTAATAAAAAGATTTGCAGGGATAAAACATAGAACGGCATCTTCTATAACTTTTGCTGTAGTGCATGCTAATTCTTGACTAAGGATTGATCGATAACCAATTATATCACCTTTTTGTGCAAACCTAATAATTTGTTCCTTACCATCGATACCTGTTTTAAATAGCTTAATTACCCCCTTGCTAAGACAATATATGCCACCAATCCTATTTCTTTCCTGATAAACAATATTACCTCTTTTGTAAAAATTACATCCCTTTTCGAAAGTTAAGATATTAAGTTCATCATTTGAAAGGTTGCTAAAAAGTGTATTAACCCTAAAACAATCATTACAGGCCGGAATATTTTCTAAGTTCCTCATTTATAAAACTGACATAGTTATTAGTTTTCTAATTGGATTAACTTGACCATCTAAAATATCAACATAAGTAAATATTTAAAAATCTCATATGCACTGTAAATAAGCACATTAATGAAAATGAAGGCAAATTCAATCTTGTGCAATATACAATATTAAAGTATATTTGTAAAAATATTTAAATATTAATTTAGTAGTTTTTAAATTAAATAAATAAAATTAGGAAATATTATGAGTTCAATTACAGCAAGTTGGAAAAAGAAAATGGCTTTTGAAGTTGAAGTGGCAGGACATAAAATTATTATTGATGCTGGTGAAAAGGTTGGTGGTGAAAATAAGGGGCCACAACCAAAACCTTTTATGCTAGTTGCACTTGGCGGATGTACTGCAATGGATGTAATTTCAATTTTGACAAAAATGCGGGTTGAAATAGAAGACTTTAAAGTAAAAGTTGAAGGTGATTTAACTGATGAACACCCAAAACATTATTATAAAATGAAAGTAATTTATGAATTTACTGGAAAAAACCTTCCTATGGAAAAACTTAAAAAGGCAGTTAATTTGTCTGAAGAAAGATACTGTGGTGTTAGTGCAAGTTACCGTAAATCTATGGAATTGAGCTCGGAAA
This sequence comes from Bacteroidetes bacterium 4572_117, assembly GCA_002084525.1. Lineage (GTDB taxonomy): Bacteria > Bacteroidota > Bacteroidia > Bacteroidales > NBLH01 > NBLH01. The sequence goes on from NBLH01000117.1 coordinate 7,917, forward strand.
TTATAGTACATGCAACCTAATAGAGCCAGCAGATAAGAAGGGTATAGCCAGAAACGAGAATAGCCTACAATTCGTGATTTACTAATTTAACAAAGTCACTGAGAAACGGAGCTTGTCTTTTGCTTTCTTTCATTTAATACGTAATGTTAATTAAAATAAAAAAATGGAATTTGACAGGTTGTTACATTTTTTGAACCAGTTAAATAATAATAATAATCGCGACTGGTTTAATAGTAATAAAAAGGAATTTGTTGAGTTAAAGGAACAATTTGAGGCTTTTATTAACCAATTAATTCCAAAAGTAAAGCATATAGATGGGTTTAAAAACTCTTTGTCTGCCAAAGATTGCATTTTTAGGATATATAGGGATGTTAGGTTTTCGAAAAATAAGGAGCCTTACAAATCGCATTTTGGTGCTTATATTGCTGATGGTGGTAGAAAAAGCCCTTATGCAGGTTATTATGTTCATATTGAACCTGGAAAGTCTTTTGCTGGTGGGGGTATTTATAAACCGGAACCAACTGTTCTTAAGGAGCTTCGCTATGAAATAATGGACAAGGTTGATGAGTTTAAGAAGATTATTTTTGATAAAGGGTTTAAAAAAATATATACAGAATTATATGGAGAGCAGTTAAAAAACCCTCCAAGGGGATTTCCTAAAAACTTTGCAGATATTGAACTATTAAAACTAAAAAGCTATGCATTAGTTCACCCAATTGATGACAAAATAATAAAATCGGAAACTTTTGAAAATTATCTACTTAACTTGTTTGAAACGGCTAAACCATTTAATATGTTTTTTAATAAAGTAATATCTGAAATATAATTGAATGCGATAAAAATTAATTATGGATACGTAGTGTTTGCATATTTGCATTATAGTCAATAGCATATTGTACCAGACCCAGTCCGGCAGGGCCGTGTGTAACAACACCCCCCATTACCAAAGAAAACTGAGAGCCACACAGGGTGTCTATAGCAAAAATACCGTTATCTTCTATTTGAACCCGGCCCCACTCATTTTCAGGGTCATGTGTACAAGTTGCATCATATGCAGAAAATTCTTGATAACCCGATTGTATAACAATAATACCTTTGTTTCCTTCGTGTGGGATATATACGGAACCACCAACTGGTGAAAGTGGCAAGAAAGTTGGGTCATTTAATTGTATTAAAAAATTAACATATACCTGCGGGATTGGGCTTTGATTTTTACAACTTGAAAAATACCCGAATATTAGCGATACGATTAAAATTAGTTTTAATTTTGACATTTATTTGAATGTTTTATTAATTAAACTGTATGAGTACAAATTTAGTGTTTTTATATGTAACTATTTTTATTTGTTGCGGTTTTAGTAGTGAAAGTTATTCACAAAGGGAAAGTCAGGGGCATGAACATACCGACCCTGTTAGAGAAGGCTTTGTTCAAACAGGTAACAGATACGAGGGGGTAAATCTTACTGAAGCTGAGGCTAGTTACTTGGCAAAACTTGGTGAAAAATATAAAATTACGGATAAAGAAAGAAAATTGAGGAGAAGTTTCAAAGATACCCTTAATTTAATAGAAAGGATTAAATTAGCACGTTCTTATAAAAAAGAAAACACCAAGGTGAAAAAAATTTTGGAATTTAGGAAAAAAAAAATTGAGGGCATGCAAACTAAAGATGCCTTAAAACGTATGCACGAAAGGGAAAATAGGGCTAAGGACACATATAAAAAAAGAAAAAGGGAGGCTCGGAAAAGAAAATTTAAAAATTTATTTAAATGATATGTTGACTTTTATTAAAGAATATTTAACTTTGTAGGGTATTTAATAAAAATGCTTACTTATGGATTTAGAAAATATCATATATATTGTAGCAACAATTGTGATTTTTGTAGTTAGTTTGTTGGGTCAAAATAAAAAGAAAAGAAATTTCCCTCCCCAATCAGAATCAGAAGATGTTGAATACTCTTTAAACGATTTTGAAAAAATACTTCAACGAAAAGAAGAGTTTAGCCAAACCCACATACTTGAAGAAGAAAAATCTGTTGATGAAAACACATATACTGATGAATTAGATGCCGATAAATATAATAAAACTAATGTTGATGAAAAAATAATAAAGGAGAAGCAAAAAGAAATAAAAGAAAAAAAAATAGAGAAAGAGGAAAAAGAGGATGGCTTTGATCTTAATTCAGCAGTTATTTATTCGTCTATTTTAGAAAGGAAAAAATTCCGGCGTTAATACTTTTACGACTAAGATGATTGACAAACAAGTATTTTGGTAGTTTAAAATACATATTTCAGATAATTATGTTTTTTAGTATGAAAAGTGTTGAAAGTATCGGTTAGTAAGTTGTTTGAAAAACAGAAAAAAAGTATATCTTTGTAGTCTCAAGAGTCCTGAAATTTGGGATTCTTTTTTATTTTATGTAACTAATTGAATGCAGGTTATGGCAAAAGTTTCGTACCTAACAGAAGGAGGGTTAAAAAAACTTAAAGAAGAAATTGAACATTTGGTAAGGATTGAACGTCCCAAAATATCAAATCAAATTGCAGAAGCAAGAGACAAAGGTGATTTGTCTGAAAATGCTGAATATGATGCTGCCAAGGAGGCTCAAGGGCTTCTTGAAATGAAAATTGCAAAATTACAGGAAACCCTAAGAAATTCCAGAATTTTAGACGAGTCATTGTTAGATGCTTCAACTGTTCAAATTTTGACAAAAGTGAAGTTGGAAAATATTAAAACAAAGGCAGTTATGGAATATATGTTGGTTGCTGAAACCGAAGCTGATTTGAAAGCTGGTAAAATTTCTATTGAAACACCTATTGCAAAAGGCCTACTTGGTAAAAAACCAGGCGATAAAGTGAAAATAAAAATTCCTAACGGAATTTTAGAGCTCAAAATTCTAAATATTTCATTATAAAAAAGCTGCATTTGCAGCTTTTTTTAATTTACAGATATAACATTGTAACAGCAATCTTAAACTACTCCTTTAACAGAACCTCTTTAATCCTGTCTAAACTCCCATCAATATCATTTGGCTTTAATCCTAATATATGTGCGATTAATGGATATATATCAATATTTAAGAGCTCGGGTGCAGAATATGCCTTTTTAAAAGCTGGGCCTATAGCATAAAAAATGGCATGCATGTCTTTATTATAATTGCTGTACCCATGTGCACCATAAGGCCCAAAACCATCGTTTTTGTTTAATATAAGGCTCCAACTACTGTCGGCAACAATACAAATGTCGCCAATTCGTTTATTTTTACCATAATGTAGGTATTCCGGAATGTTTTCTCTTTCCCAAAATTGAATATGTTCTACTTTTTTTAATGTATTTATAACAGAGTCCTTAAATTCTTTCACATACGATAGGTTAAAAACCGGGTTTGAGCCAAGTATCCTTGTCAACCATTCATCTCTTAGGTGGTCTTTTAATACAATTACCCTATCCTTAGAAACAGCATTCATCCCATGATCAGAAGTAACTATAAGATTGATTCCCTGATTATGTTCAAGTAGGTTTAAACTTTGGGTCAGATAGTTTAATATACTGTCTAAATATTGAATTTTTACATTTAATTGTTCACTATCTGGCCCAAATTTGTGCCCATGGCTATCGGGTTCATGAAAATATAATAAAATTAGGTGTGGGCGTTCTTTTTCTGGTAATTTTAACCATTTTACTACAGTATCAACTCTTTGTTTAAATGGGAAATTATGTTCATAGTTTTTCCAATAACTTGATTTTTTGTCCTGAATATTAGCTTCGGAACCGACCCAGAAAAAAGTAGCAGATTTAACACCTTGATCTTCTGCAAGGTTCCAAATGGGCGTACCATTATAAAAATAGCCGTTTTGGACTTTAGTCCTGTCGGAGATTTTATAAACTTGCTTGCTTTCAGGGTCGTAAAAGGTATTGTGTACAATACCATGATTGTCAGGGTATAAACCTGTAACAATTGTATAGTGGTTTGGGAATGTTTTTGTCGGGAACGAGGGTTTTAATGATTTTGCCCTAACACCATTTGTTTCAATTGAGTCAAATGTAGGGCTATGTACCCTATCACAATAGTCCCAACGGAAACCATCAAATGATACCAACACAACATAAGGTTTTTCTTGCGATATGATATTATGGACTACGAGTGTAAAAAAAACTATAATAAGTATAAATTTATTCATCTGGTTAATTTATCAAAGTACTAAAGTAAATAAAAAAGGCTATCCTTTTACGGATAGCCTTGTCTAAATTAAAACTTATGGGGAATTAATACTCCCAAAGATCTTGCTCAAAATTAAAAATATTTTCTTTAATCCGTTCTGCTTCAAGTAACGACTCTAAACCAATCGTATATTCATTAATCAACCTGTTGTTATATGCATTTGATTCCTGAACTATATAACTTGAAAATAAACGTTTGAAAAAAATGTCGTCAAATGATTTTCTTTCTGCATCATTGTATTCATTAAACACTTCATGATTTGCCAAAATTTTTCTGGCTTCCGGAAAATATACCCAAAACAATTTTTTCTTTTTTACATCCTGAACTTCATCATCATCCACTTCTTCATCCTCTAAACTTTCTTTCGTATATTCCCTTATAGGGCTAATCCCGATAATTCTTACATCTAAAACCGAACGCTGTTTATCAAAAAACCACATTTCTTTTATCAAGTATCTTTTTACTTCAGAAGTACTGTACGAACCCTCAATTGTAGTTTCTATCATTGGGCCTTCAGGATTTTCAACATCCTCAACCATCACTGTTTCTTCTACCGCACCAAACTTATCTTCAATTGCTTTAACTGTCATAACAGTTGCAAACTCATCACCGTCTGATTCGTCATAGGCTGTTAAACCTTGGTTTTGCACGCCCCACATCAACAAGTCTATAAGGCTTTTTCTTTTGCCGATAGGTGTTTCTGGAAAATACAAAGGGTGGTTCATTTTTTCTTTTAACTGAATCTCTCTCCAAACTGTTTTTGACCACATTACATCTGCCTCACGTAAAAACTGATAAGGTATTGGTTTTCTGTTCCTGGTTTTATTTTTCACATAAACACCATTCAAAACCTCTTGCGCTTCAACCCCTTCAGGCATAAGCACAACAACAAATAGCAGAATGATTGAAAATAATCCTTTTGTCTTCATTATTTTTAATATTAAATTACTACTTACCAAATAAAAAAGCACCTTATTTTTTCATTTCAGATACAATCTTATCTATTTAAACCATCTATTAAATAACGCTAGAAAAACAATATTAATTGTATATATATTTATTTAAGTTTAAACGATATTGCACCTAAATTTCTTACGGAACCATCAGGTCCTTTTGCTTTAATATCTTCTATTAATATTTTCCGTTTTGCAGGTACTTTCCCAATTAATTGCTTTTGTTGAGGGGTAAAGCGTGAACCGCTTGAACGTGCTTCTTCTTCATAGCCCCTAATGGTTGCAGATACAACAAATCCTGTAACATTATATGTTAGTGCAAAGTCGAAGTTTTCTAGGTCAGCTTTTACTCTTGTTTGGGCACGTAGCCAATTTTTACTAACTGTACCTCTTCTTTTACCTCCTACTTTTGCTATTGGATCGGGTACTTTTTTTACACGGAATTCTTTAAATCCCATATTTTTGCTCCCTGAACCAAAATCGGCCGAGGCACTAACCCTAACTTTACCAACGCTTTTAACTCGAACAATATAGCCATTTCCTTTTCGTCTAATACTCCCTTTATTAATGGAAGCTTTTATCTTACTGGGATCAACCCCGGGAACAGACACGTCAACAGGGTTATCAACACCTATGTAAAAAACATTCATTGCGGTAGGTGATACAATTAATTGTGCTTCGCCAACTGTAAATTCGCTTTTAAAAGGATATGTTAGTACTTCTTTTGTTTCTGGATGGATCATTTCAATAACCCCACCCCATGATTTTACACCTGCAGAACCTGTACTACCGGTATAAATACCTTTTCCTTTTTGTATTGGAAGGGTTGAGCCTCCATTAAGTTTAATTATCGGGTCAACTGTTGAGTCAGAAGCTGCAATAAATACCTCGGCTTTATAAGGTTGCCCTTTTAAAACATAATTTGATGGTGAATTTACAATTGCCTCTATTTTATTAAATTTAAACGAACCTGCACTAATTTTGCCGTACAAATACCCTAAAATGTCAGATTCGGCATTACGTACATCTGCCTGCATTTTTGTCATTAATGTAATAACACCTGCTAA
>NBLH01000118.1 GCA_002084525.1 Bacteroidetes bacterium 4572_117
GTATATATTATTTTACCATTAGTGCTTCACGACACACAGATTATTTCATCCTTGTTTGATGCAGGTGACCCAAGGGATTTAAGCTTAGTTGAAAAAGGGTTTTATCACAGTGCAATTACCTTTCTAACAATTGGTTACGGCGATTATTATCCTTCAGGTATCATCCGTTGGTTATCGGGGGTTGAAGGTTTTATAGGCCTATTTTTAATGTCGTACTTTACTGTTGCTTTTGTTCGTAAAATTTTGAGGTAGCAGGGTGTTGTTTAAAGTCGTCATTCAGAACGAAGTGAAGGAATCCCCCAAAGTACGCTCTGCGACAAATTAGAAGAAACAGGCCACTTTCTTAATTTCCGGAGATTGCTTCGCTTCGCTCGCGGCTGTTATTCGTAAAATGTATGCACCTTTGTGTAAATTTAGCTGGTTAAGCCGAAAATCTTGCCCGGCATAAATTTTGTTCTGGCTAAAAACTATTTGTCCAGTAATTTTGTAAATATCTAATTTATAGTGTAATACACCCTTTTTGTTGAATTGCAATACCGAATTTTCATCAATTGGGTTTGGATAAATTTTAATATCCGCAAAATGCTGGCTTTCTTCAGGATGATAGATACCTGTAAGTTCATCACGAATCTGGTTCATCCAGTATTTTGAGGCGAGGATTGCAGGAAGGGCGCATTCCCTGTGTCCGAAGGTGGGGACCGCATCATATTTCGATACATTTTGTGCGCCATTTTCAATAAATTTATTGTAGGCTATTTCTGTATTTTGTGGTGATACAATCTCATCAGCCGAACAATAAAACATACGCATTTTTGCTTGCGGTGTCCAATCATAAACATCGTTTTGCCTTAATGCCCAATTTAATTTAAAATTGTAATTGTTTGTTAGTGAGTCAATTGCATCTGCTGTTAGCATGTCTTTCGGAATAGCCGGTAAATATTCGTTAATAGTACTAAATGAATACTCGCCTGTAATTAAGGTGTCTAACGAAACATTGTATGGCGGCACAAAATATTCCGACGGGTCTGTCCATAAATCATAGACCATGTTAAAAGCGTAAGCCATATAGGGTAAATAACCGGGGCTGCCATATTCCACATCTTGCAAAAGGGATTCTTTTTGGGTGGTAGATAGGTCGTATGCACCGGCCATTGGTGTACTTGCCGAAATTGTGAACTCGTCGGAAAAGTTTTGCTCAATGTACATGTGTGCCGCCATTGTAGAATGCCCACCATGCGAGTAGCCGGAAAGGAACAATAAATCACTTGTCCTGACATTGATACTGTCGGCAGCTGCATCTTTTGCAGCCCTTAATAAATCAATAACACTCATTGCTTCGGTTTGGCTGTGGTGATATGGGTGAAAGCCGGGCGAATCGCCTAAGCCTATATAGTCAGGCATGGTTGTGGCATATCCTTCGGTGGCATAAACAATACCAATTAACGATTCATAGTTTTGCATTGAAGGTACATCGTCCTTTTTTAAAATTGTACCATGCTGATAACTAAGCATAGGGAATTGTTTTTCGTGGTTCTGTGGTACAACAAACAGCCCGCTTGCCATAGTTTCGCTACCATCGTAATTGGTAGTTTTATAAATAAGTTTATACAAAGTTACCGCATATTTTATATCAATTAAGGCAGGTACAATTTCGTTGGTTTCAAGTAATTCGTCTATTTCTGAAAGGGTGTACGAAGTTAATGAATCGATAGATACCAATTTTTGGGCATTTGTAGCTAAATTACTGAAAATCAACAAGGAAATCAGTAAATACTTATAAAAATAGTTTTGTTTAAACATGATATTATTTTTTTTTGGTTTTTGTAAATTTATGAATTTCATTTAATAAATCAAATTATAATACGAAAATATAGGACTTTATGGATAAATACTAGTTAGGGGTATCTATTAATTTATGTGTATTAAGTATATGAAAATGAAAAAAACATTTCAATTGTTAATGCTATTAGCAATCAGCCAATTTCTTTATTCACAAAACAAAAACCAACTTGCAATTTCTTATGGTGCTACCAGTGGTGCAATAATTTACAGACCGGGTATAGTTGGGACAGGATCTTATGATATGATAGGTTCGGATATGTTTGAAATTTCCTATAAAAGAGAAATTACTGAAAAATTTGCAATACGCGGCGGGCTTTCATATTCGATAAATAAATTTGAGATAACAGCTGCACCTACCGGGATAGAAACCCCATCGTGGCAAGAAGAAGTACAAATTATATCTGTACCGATATATGCAAACCTGAATTTTGCAAAATATTTTTTTGTTGAAGGTGGTTTAATTACCGATTTTGAAATAAATCTAATTGATTATAGGGCAATAGATAACCAAACAGGTTTAGGTTTTAGTTTAGGGGGGGGCTTTCAATATCCTTATAAAAATTGGGGTGTTTTTGTTAACCCTTTTTTAAATTTTCATTCATTAATACCTTTTTATAAAGCAAACTATCGGGGGCATCTTGCTGAGGCAGGTATTAAGTTTGGTATGTTTTATTGTTTCTAATGCGTTGACAGTTAATATGATAGGGTGTTTTAATCGTCAGTAATATTTACCAAGAGCTCCCTGTACACGTTAAACATTTTTGATTTGGACACAAAGCCCATATATTTCCCTTTATCGATTACAGGTAAATTCCAGGCTTTGCTTTCGTTGAATTTTTTCATCACTTTATCCATGTTGTCATCTAATCGGATATAAGCAGGCGGTGGCGACATTAAATTCCTGATTAGGGTTTTGTGGTACATTTCTGTATGGAACATAATTTCGCGGATATCGTCTAAAAGTATTATCCCGGCTAGAAAACCATCTCTATCTAAAACCGGAAAAAGGTTCCTTTTTGATTTAGCCACTGTTTTAACCAAATCGGCCAAATCATCATCAATATTTACGGTTAAAAAATCAGTTTCAAGCACAGATTTTAATTTCATCATTGTAAGTACCGCTTTGTCTTTGTGATGGGTTATTAAGTGGCCCCTTGTTGCCAATTGTTCAGTAATAATTGAGTTGTCCCTAAAATATTTTACGGTAATATATGATATTGTGCTTGTAAGCATAAGTGGGACAATTAACTCGTAGCCAAAGGTAATTTCAACAATAAGGAAAAGCGCAGTTAGTGGTGCATGTAAAACGCCACTGAGTACACCCGCCATGCCTATCATTGTGAAGTTAACTAATGATAACTCTACTCCAATGTTTAATGAATTGATAATCAGCCCGTAAAGATATCCGCTCAAAGCACCGGTAAATAATGATGGGGCAAAAATACCGCCTATCCCCCCAGCACCAACAGTTAGCGCGGTAGCTACTACCTTTAACAAAATCATTAGCACAAAAGCCAAAACAATGACTAAAAAATTTTCGGCATGTTTTGGGTATAAAGTAAATTCAAAAACAGAAATATGGTTTTCGCTCAATAGCGATTTTATGGTGGCAAAGCCTTCGCCCCAAAGCATGGGAAATACCAATAATATTAAGCCAAATAAAATACTTCCGGTTAAATATCGGTTGAATGGTTTGCTTATAGCCTCAATTTTTTGTTCAACCAACAAATAGGTGTGCGTAAAATAATGGGCTACAAGTCCGCAAATTAATGCAAAAATTAAATAAAAATGAATTTCTGAAGCATGAAACGAGTCTTGGATTTGAAAATCGAATAAAACCCCGGCAGGATAAAATATTGTTGTAACCATAGTTCCACTAACCGATGCCATTAAAAGTGGTATCAACGAAAAACGGTTTAAATCGAGCAATAAAACCTCAAGCGCAAAAACCACACCCGCAATTGGCGTGTTAAAAATAGCAGCAATAGCACCTGATGATCCGCACGCCAGCAAAAGGGTTACTGTTTTGTAATTAAAGTGGAATATCCGGCCTAAATTTGAGCCAATGGCTGCACCTGAAGAAATAATTGGCGATTCCATTCCGACAGATCCCCCAAAACCTGCTGTTAAAATACCGCCCAGCATCGATGAAAATACCTTATGTCGTTTCATCAGGCTGTTTTTTTTCGAAATTGCATACAAAATAGACGAAATATTGTGCTTGATGGTATCTGCTAATATTGTGTGTTTTAATAAAAGTGTAAGCCCAATACCCACGGAAGGGATAATTAGCAGAAGGAAAATATTTATTTTTGAACTACCGATTATATTATTTATTACAAATTCCCTAAGGTAAAAAACCGAAGCCTTTAAAGTTAGGGCAACAAAACCGGATAGTATACCAATTATAACAGAAAGGATTATAATAAAAGTCCCTTCTTTCATTTTCCGTATCCGCCAGCGGTAAAGTTTTACTAATATTTTGTTAATTTTTATCAACTTTTTTATAATTAAGGTTGCAGGCCTATTTATTTAGATTTATTTATCCTCTTAATCTACTCCTGATCTTAATAAAAAATACAAATAATTTTGTCAAACTACTTATTGATTTACTATTGCAACTGTATGAACTGCAACAATCCCCGCTGTTTCTGTACGCAAACGGCTATCACCTAAGCTTATTTCAATAAATCCTTTTTCTTTAGCAAGTTTTATTTCTTCTTTTGTGAAATCGCCTTCGGGACCTATTAAAATAAGTATTTTGTCGTTTTTACAAATAACATCCTTTAAATAAGGTTTCTGTGTATCAAAACAATGGGCTATAAATTTTTTTCCGGCAAAATCAATGTCTAAAATCTTGTTAAAGCTAACTGTATTAGCTAGTTGTGGGCGATATGCCTGAACAGACTGTTTAATCGCAGAATTTATCCTTTTATTCAACCTTTCGGGTTTTATTATTTTTCTTTCTGATTGGTGGCTAATTATCGGTATAAATTTATCGACACCAATTTCTGTGGATTTTTCAAGGAACCATTCAAAACGGTCGTTGTTTTTTGTAGGTGCAATAGCTATGCTTAGATTATAATTCCGTTTTCCGTATCCCTTTTCTGTTTGAATTACTTTTATTTCACATTTTTTGTGGTGGTCCTTGGTAATTTCAGCAATATGGTAGCCCCCTTTGCCATCAATTAAACTAATATTATCACCAACTTTTAAACGCAGTACCCGGATACAATGCTTTGATTCCTCTTCGCTTAAGGTGTAAGTATCTGAATTAATATCAGGTGTATAAAAAATGTGCATATCTAACCAATGACCAATTTATAATGACTAATTTATAATGATTAATGACAATTACTAGTTAATTCAACTCATTCAACACTCAACATTCATCATTCAACACTTAATAACTAATTAGCTTTACTGAGTTTTAGCGACGGCGTAGCATTTGCCAAAATATTTTCGGTATAACTTACCATTAAATTATTATTTTCCCTTTTTCGTTTTAGCGCAATGCTTATTAAATCGTCAAGTAATTCGGCGTATTTTTTATTTGTTGCTTCCCATAAGTAAAACGACAATGAACCCGGTATCGTGTTTACTTCATTAATGAAAACTTTGTTTGTTTTGCGGTTTACTAAAAAGTCGATACGGGCAACACCGCTACAACCAAGCGATTTAAATGTATCAACTGCTAATTCCTGTATTTCTTTGGTTAAATCGTTGCTTAAATCCGCAGGTATTTTTCTTTGAGTGCTGCTCATACCCTTAGATGTTTTTCCTTCCGACATATATTTATCTTTGTAAGATAAAATATCGCCACTACGCATTGGCTCCTCACAAACTGAAGCATTTGCTTTGTGTGAATCACCTAATACAGAGCAGTTTATCTCTTTTAGCGGACTGATTATTTTTTCAACAACAATTTTATTCGAGAAACTTCCGGCAAGCTCAATTGCATCAGATAATTCATCTTTTGAATTAACTTTTGATATACCAATACTTGAACCTAAATCGGCAGGTTTAACAATTAATGGAAAACCCAATTCTTGTATTTTTTTATAGATTGTATCTTGATTATCAAACCAATTTCTATCCGTAAACCAAACATGTTCAACTGTTGGCAGGCCGTTTTCCCTAAGCACAGCTTTTGTCGTGATTTTATCGATACCAATTGCCGATGAGCGTAAATCGGAACCGACATAAGGTATGCCAATAAGCTCAAATAAGCCTTGGATGCTACCATCTTCGCCACTGCTGCCATGCAAAATAGGAAAAGCGATATCTAGTTTTTTTACAACCTGGCTTTTAAAAATACCACTTTTTACGTTATATAAATTATAATCGCCGTAAGTTGGGCTTAAGTATACTTTTTTGCATTTCAATAGTAATTTGGGTATATCTTTATAATTTTCAACGGCTGTTAAATCCGCACCGGTATACCAAGTCCCTTTTTTTGAAATATAAACAGGTACTAATTCGTATTTAAACTTTGTAAAAGCGTTAATTGCCTGAATAGCAGATATTATAGAAACTTCATGTTCAACGGAACGCCCGCCAAAAAAAACACCTATTGTTGTCATATTATTGTAAATTAATTAAGGTATGTATCCGGTAAATCATTTTCAAATAGGATAGTATCCCCTTTTTCCGATATTAAATTCATTTTATTTATAGCATCATCTAAATTTGTGGCAATATAAATATTATCTTGATTAAAATTGCTGCCAATTAAGCCTTTATGTATAAAATGTGTCTGTTTTTTATCAACAAGTATGGCAAAATCGACCGAATTAGCTATTTGCTTACCAAATTCTTCGTTATAATAGTTTTCTTTTTCGCCAAGTTCAACAAAACCGGGGGTGATAATAATCCGTTTTCCTGTATCCATTTGTTTTAAAACATTAACGGCCATAAAAGCACCTTTTGGGTTCGAGTTAAAAGCATCGTCAATTATTGTTATCCCATTTGCATTTCTTTTAAATTCCATTCTGTGGGTAACGGGTTTAATCTTTTTTATGGCATATGAAATATCATTAATATTAATTTTAAGATTATCGGCAACAACAAAACAAGCAAGTATATTTGATATATTATATTCGCCAACTATTGGTGTTTTTACATTTGCAATTATATTGTTATTCCTGATGATGTTAAAACTACTTCCTGTACTTGAATATTTAATGTCAGATGCCAAAAACTCTACCTGCGTATTTTCAACAGAGTAATAAAAACTATTGGTATTATTTACTTTTGTGTTTGCAACATGCTCATAATCAGCATTTAGTATAGCATAGCCATTTTTAGGTAACGAATCAATTAATTCAAATTTTGTTTTCCGTATTTCTTCAATATTTTTAAAAGTTTCAAGGTGTTGTTCGCCAATAGCGGTTAAAATACCAATTTTTGGTTTAACCAAATCGCAAATTTCTTTTATATCGCCTTTTTGTTTGGCTCCCATTTCAACAATAAAAATTTGATGGGTCGAATTTAAATTTTCCCTAATCGTCCTGATAACCCCCATTGTGGTGTTATAGCTTCCGGGTGTCATCAAAACATTATATTTTTCAGATAATATACGGTGCAGAAAATGTTTGGTACTGGTTTTTCCGTAACTGCCCGTAATACCAATTATCAGTAGGTCAGGCATTTGTTTTAATATTCGGGCAGCATCATTATAATACCAGTTATTTACCTGATTTTCAATAGGTTTTAATAGGATATTCGATAAAATAATTAGTGCGAACGACAAAAGCAGAAAAAATAGAGGTACAGCTGTTTTAATAGGATAGGGGTTAAATAGGAACATCCCCAACAAAGTAATAATTGCGAACAATACTAAGCTTGTAGTAAAAAGCCTGACAGCCCTTTTTGTAAAAACCAACTTTAATTTTTGCTTTTT
>NBLH01000119.1:0-1337 GCA_002084525.1 Bacteroidetes bacterium 4572_117
GTAACTACCCAGTTTGCTTTTTTTAAGTAAAAATATTAAAAAAAGCTGTGTCACAAAAACCGAAATACAAATAGGCAAGTCGATGAGATTATGTTATTCCCTACTCAGCACTTTTCCGCCAGGCCCTAGGGCAAGCATTTGGACTAAAAGCAGCGGATTGGAACTGTTGACAAATATGGGTTGTTGATAACTTCCTTCCCAAAAACTCAAATGGCTTTGCAGGCTTGAGTATTTGAACACTTGTTTGTTTTTTTGCGCAAATATTCAAACCACAACGGCGAACACTGTGAAAATCCGTAATTTTCAAGCTGTTGCATTTTTGGTTGTTAATAACTTGAGCCGTAAATGTTTGCTTAATTTGATTTTGTTTGAAACCTTTGTGAAAAGGACAAATTATGCCAGAAAACCCAACTGTCGAACAATTGATGATAATCATTGCAAAGCTTCAAGCCAAGCTTGAAAAATTCCGCAAAGAGAATGTTGCCTTAAAAGAAAAGCTGGCAAAATATGAAAACCCAAAAAATAGCCGCAACAGTTCCATACCGCCATCAAAGGACGAAAACCGTCCCAAACGCAATAACAGTTTGCGAGAAAAAACAGGGCTAAAACCCGGTGGGCAAAAAGGGCATAAGGGTAAAACCCTGATGGTTAGTGATAACCCGGATATAATTGAAAAAATTTCACCTGATTATTGCAATAAATGCGGTAAAGATTTAAGTGGTGTTGAGGGCATGTTAGATAAAAAAAGGCAAATTGTTGATATCCCACCTATAAAACCAATCATCACAGAATACCAAACCTTCAGCAAAACATGCAGTTGTGGGTGTACAAGTAAAAGTGGTTTCCCTAATGGCGTGGCCACACCTGTGAGTTACGGGGGCAATGTCCAAAGCCTTATTGCGTATCTGCATGCCCGTCAGTTTATCCCATACAAAAGGATGAAAGAAATGCTAAATGATTTGTTTGGCCTGCCCATAAGCCAAGGGGGGATAGAACAGCTACTTAATCATTTTTGCAAAACGAATATAGGGCTTTACAATAAAATACTCCAAGCCGTAGAAAATAGCGATGTTGTTGGCGGCGATGAAACCGGTTGCAAAGTAAATGGTGACAAATGGTGGTTCTGGACTTGGCAAACCGCTAAACATACTTTTATAACGGCATCTGCCAACAGGGGAAAAAAGACTATTGATTCCGTATTAAAAAAAGGCCTGCCAAAAAGCATTTTAGTAAGTGACAGGTGGAACCCCCAACTAAACACCACAGCAAAAGGGCATCAACTTTGCTTGGCACATTTGCTTAGGGATACGATATATTTGGACCAACTTTATAATAAT
>NBLH01000119.1:1393-14123 GCA_002084525.1 Bacteroidetes bacterium 4572_117
TATACCATAAAGATGTCCCCCCAGATAATAATGCTTCAGAAAGAGCTGTCCGGAACATTAAAGTAAAGCAAAAGATTTCAGGTCAGTTCAAATCCCCAGAAGGTACTAAACGTTTTGCGGTTATCAAGTCAATTATAGATACTTTGACAAAAAACGACCTTAATGTTTTGGAGGCTTTGAACACATTTGTTAATTTTGAAGTTTAGGCAACTGGATAGTTGCCATTTTTTTAAATTTAATTGTTTTTTGTTAAAATTGTATATAAAAAATATCCTAAAACCTTGTTTTTTATCACTTATGGTTTTATAGACAGGCACTACTTAATTTCTTCTAGCTCCAATACCCGATAATCTAAGTCATCGAACACGTTTTTGCCTTCGATAATAATTTTTGCGTACACGCCGGGCTTATTATTTATCATCCAAAACTTTATTTTTTTATCATCGTCAAAACCTTCAACTATTGTACAGTTAAAAGTACCTGCCGGAACAGTTACGCTTTTATTTGTAATAACCCTGTTTGGCCAAGGTTCAAATCTTGGAAAAAAATCGTTGTACCTTTCACTTAAACCGCCTTTATAGTTTTCGCTATATTGTAGCGTATCGCCATTTGTTACCCTAAAGTTGGTATACCTAACAGTTTGCTCTTCGGTATTGGTTTTTATTTTCGATAATAATGTTTCGTGCTCCAAAATGTTCAAATCTGCTATTAAATGCCCCTCTTTGTATTTTAAACATTTAACATTTGCCATAAACGGCACCATTTCTTCAAAATTCCAGGGCAAATTTCCCTCGGTATTTTCATTTTCAGGAAAATCTTCTGCTTTAAAACTTAACCGCTCAATACTATTTGGGCCAATTTCTACTTTTGTTGCTTTAAATTTGCTTTTTTTATTTTCAAAAACTAAGTGGCCACGGCTTATTTCTTTTATTATATTTTTTCCACCCAAATCATGCAACCTGCCTATAATTATAATGCTGTTTTCTTTTTGCTTATAAATCCATGTACCTTTATATTTCGATACTGCACCGTTTTCATTGCTTATCGAAATAAAATTATCAGGCAATGCAAATTTAAGGAAATGTTTTTCGTGCCTCCAATCCTCTTCGGGTGAGTTTTCCAGTTCTATTTTCCACACTCCTTGTAAATTAGATTTAGCATTTTCGTGGTTTATTTCCTCTTGGTTTACTTTAATGTAAAAAAGTTTAGCCCCGTTTTTGTTTACTATCAATTCCTTTTTATTGATTTTTAGAATCTTGTTTTCGCCATTAAAATCCTTATCCATTTCAGATTCCATAACTATTTTATTGCCTTTTTTTACATACTCCCAACTCCCGGCTTCAATACCCATAATTTCCATTTTCCCACCTTTTTTAAAATCTGTAATAAAGTAAGGTTCAAAAACTTTGTTGCCATCCTCAACTTTTGTTAATAGCCAGCTACCTGTTAATTTTGATGTTTGTGCATTTGTTGTATATGCAAACGCAATAAGCATTATGCCCATTAATATTTTTTTCATTTGGTTATTTTTTTGTTATGAAATATTGCCCCTTTTAAAAGTTCACGAAGATAAAACTTAAAATTACATATTAAAGTATGTACATATAAATTTATTTTAAATCTTAAATACTATACTTGCACCCACATTTCGTCCAATATTGTAGTAATTGAGTGCTTTTAGGGTAGATAAGTGATCGTAATATTGTTCATCTAATAAGTTATTTACAAATAACTTAAAATTAATATCTTGTTTCTTGAGTTTTATATCAAAACCAAAAGATGTATTCAAAAGAAAGTAAGCTTTTGTTGTTGTTTCAAACATAGCGGGCTTGTTTTGTTTAAATGCATACACTGTTGATAAACCAAAACCCACATTATCAAAAAAACTAATTTTCTTTTTTGTAAAACCAACATCTGTCTTAATCTTATCCTGTGGGATAAAAGGTAAATATTCGCCATTATCCTGATTACTAGCCAGATATGTGTAGCTAGATTTAAACAATAACCATTTTGCAGGATGACAAGCTACTCCTGTTTCAAACCCATAAATACGTGCATTTTCTTGTACGTATCTGAAAATTTGTGTACCCTCGTCAGTTATATCTGTTGTTGGCGATAAATAAATATAATTATTCAATGAGTTGTAAAAACCGGCAATATCAAAAGTTAATCCTTTTAAATGGTAATGCATACTTAAATCGGCCTCATAACTTTTTTGCGGTATCAACGCCCTGTTGCCTTGCTCATATCTGCTGCCGTGCATACCATCTTGGCTTAACTCTGCAATATTTGGTGCCCTGTATGCCGATGCTAAATTAGACCTAATAAGCAGGTGTTCGTTAAACCGGTATGTCATCCCTATTGAACCTGTTAGGTTATCAAAATTAGTATTAAATTCAGATATGTGTTCTTCTTCGATTAGCGGTTCGTCATGTTCATCATGGCTATGCCCAGTTTTTTCCTGTTCCGGGATAAAAATAAAGCGCATATCATATCTTAAACCAACCTGCACATTAAATTTTTCTGATGGTTTGTGCTGTAAAATACCAAAAAAAGCAATATCGTTGATACTATAATCAGGTAATACATGTTCAGGTGCCTCAAAGTTTTTATTCTGTTGGTTCATGCCATGAAATCCAAAAATCAGCTCGTTTTTATTGTTTAGCTGTAAATATGTTTTTAATTCATACGAAATTGTATTCAAGCTCATGTGTACTTGGGTAAACTCATGTTCTGTACCATGTCCCTGTAATTTTCGTATGTTTTGCTGAAACGATGCATTAAATTCTAATTTAGATTGTTTGATAAAAAAGATATTTTTTGAGGACAGGATATGATTATTCAAATCTTGGTACCAATTCTTGTTTTCACGCGAATTTGACTCAAACAAAACAATGGCAGGTGGTACTGTTAAGCCTAGTTTCATTTTGTCGTAATTATACCTTATAGAAAATTTGCCAAAAGCTTTATTTAAACCTGTGTTTAGTTTTATCGAGGCATTATTAAATCGAAATCATTTTTAGTGCCTTTAATCCCAAAACTTCCATTTATGCCATTTGTATTTGAATAATACTTGCTTTCAAAATCGGCCTGTACCCTACCCGATGTTGCGGCTTGTTCGTCAATAATATTAATTACGCCACCAATAGCATCGGAACCATACAACAACGAGGCCGGCCCTTTTACTACCTCTACCCTATCAACACCCGATTCGTTAACCATAAATGGATGATTTTCAGAGAATTGAAAATTTTCTAATCTTATACCGTTATTAAGCATTAATACATTTGATAGCGATAAACCACGAATTACGGGAGTACCAATACCGGCACCTTTGCTTATCATGTCAACACCCGGGGTTTGGGCAATAGCCTCAATAAACGAAGCCGAATTTACCGATTTTAGCTTACTGCTTTTTAAGCTCTCAATTTTAATAGCATTTTCATGTTGCGTTGAATAAGATCCGCCTGAAACTACAATTTCTTCAGAAAGGACTACCTGCTCTTTCATTTCAATATTCAAATCAATAGCTTTACCTGATATTGCAATAGTTTTTATTATGGGCGAATACCCCACAAAAGAAAACCTAATTTTAAATTTCCCCGTTGGCAGGTTTTTTAATGAATAAAACCCATTTTCATCTGAAATAGTCCCTTTTTGTATTTCGGGTATGTAGATATTTACACCGGGAATAGTTTCTCTGGTAATTTGATTTTTTATTGTACCATTTATTTGGTTTTGCGAAAAAAGTGGATTCGCCAATATGGTTAAAATTACTGCAATTATATATGTTTTCATCTTTTTAAATTATTTAAAATAATCAAGAAATACAAATGAATCAATTCCAAACAATTAACAAACTAGCTAATTGCTTATAACCGAAGCCAGTACAAACAATACGGGATTGCTTCGTTTCACTCACAATAACGGGTATTGAAATCGAACACTTATTACTAAAAAAAGGCTTTTTCGATAACGAAAAAGCCTTTTTTTAGTTGATAAAGCACAAAAAGTACTATTTTATATTTATTTCTGCCCTGGTAATATATTTTTCAATTACCCTGCCCTCAGCTGATTTTTTGTATTTTTCTTTTATTTGCTTATATACCTTAAGTGCGTTTTTATTATCGCCTACTAATTCGTAAGCTTGGCCTGCTTTCATTAAGTATATAGGTGTTGTAAATTCATTTTCCGATGCCTTTGCTGCTTTAATGTAAAAACTTGCAGCTTCTTCTTTGTTCCCTAATTCCATACTGGCATCGCCAATAGCACCTAATGAAATAGGCTTCAACATTTTATCATTTGAGCTAAAAGCTTCGAGGTATTCTATTGCACTCTCGAATTGGCCAAGATGAAGATATGAAATACCTGCATAATAATTAGCCAAATTTGCTGCTTTTGTTGGCGAATAATCATCAATAATTCCCAAAAAACCAGGATAGTTAAGGTCGCCATTTAAAGCTAAATTAAACGAATCTCTTTCAAAATGTTGTTCTGCAACAAACATTTGCGACTGTGCCTCATCTTCCAAAGGTAGAAGGTAAAACTTGTTATACCCTAAATATAAGCCTACTACAGCAATAACAATAACTACAACTGTTGTTAATATATGCTGGTTATCTTCAATAAATTGCTCGCTTCTACTAAGTGCGCTTTCAACGGCTTCAATACCGTCTGCTACTTGTTCTTGTTTTTTTGCCATTTGTTTCTATACTAATGTTTTCAAAAATTTTGGGCAAATGTAGCTTATTTAATACTAATTGCGAAATAAATTAGTGATATTTATTTATAAAGTTCAGTTTATCAATAATTATTTTTTGTTTATCTTTTCAAATATTTATTTGCTCTACCATATTATTATTTTCATTACTAAAAAGCGGCATATTATCAAATAAAGTGAATCAATATAGTATTTTTTCCTTAAATTTAACTTTTAAGCTATTTTTTAACTAAACATTTAAATTATGAAGAAAATTATTTATTTATTTTCAATAATGGTTGTTTTCAGTCATTTGTCTTTTGCACAAGATGATGGTGATGATGATGATCTTGATTTTATTGAGAATACAGTTTTTTTTTCCGATAAGTCGATACACGCGGCATTAAGCCCAAGCACAAGTGCGCTTATTGGGGTACATGGAGGCTTGTTGGCGAATGGCGATGGCCTTTTGGGCGGTAGTGGTTTTATTAAAACAGCTGGCCTTTTTATTGCAGCACGGTATAACAACCGCCAAATACTTAATGTGGACCGTTTGTCGGCAGCACTTGGTATTTCGTTGCAACTTGTAAAATTTGCCCATATTTATGTTGGTGGCGGATATGGCGAATACAAATACCCATACAATGAACCTACCATACTGCCCGACCTTGAGATTAAAGGCGCAGAAATAGAAGGTGGCGCAATTTTTAAAATCGGCCCGGTTAGTATCATCGGTGGTATTTCGGTGTTAAATTTTGAACATTTAGATTTTGTTGGAGGAATTGGTTATACTTTTTAAAAAAGGAACTAAAACGAAAATTACAAACTTTAAAACAAAGAAAGATGAGAAACAAAAACATTATTAAATTAGTTAGCCTTGCACTTATTGTGGCAATGGTTGTTTTTGCAGGATGCCAAAAACAGGAAGTAATAAAAATAATTGGATTTATTCAAGGACATGCCTTTGATGGTAATACAAATGCCCCCCTCGATAATGTAAAAATTACATGGTCAGTTGCAGGCAAAAAGGATTCAACAGTAGTTAGTGCTGCTGATGGTTATTTGATAAGTAATTTACCATCAGGCGATTATAGTTTGTGGTGCTCAAAAGAAAACTATACAACTATTTTAACTGATATACGAATTGGTGAAGAATTTACAATAACCGAAACCGTACGTGGCGGTGCAAACAAAGAACAAATTGTTACATATAATCCTAATTTATACCCCTTAAATGCAGGTTTTAGCGGAAGGGTATACAAAAATGAAGATGGTGTTGATATACCGGTTGAAGGGGCCAAGGTACAATTAGATTATAACAGCCAAACCGAAGATGACGAAGAAAACTACCGCTTTATCCCCAATTTATATGAAGCTGTTACAGATGCCAATGGTTATTATTCGTTTACAAACATCCCGGCAACACGGGTTTATATAAGGTTTTTAGATTTTACGGATACCAATGGCGAAACCTATGGTAACCATACAAACTATACAAAATATTTACAATCGGGAAATAATTATGCAAATGGTAATACCATACTTACAAGGGTTGTGGATGGTATACATTTAACAGAAACTAACGCTTGGTCATCAACCGGAGTTGGAACTGATGATTTTGTCGTAACATCAAATATTTTTCTTACTTTTAACAAAAATGTTGATCAAGGCAATACAAAAAGCAGGGGCTATGTGTATTTACAAAATGCAGGTATTGATATTGCTGCCGAAGTTACTTTTCTTGATAATGAAATAAATATTAACCCCGAAGAAAGTTTAAACCCAAACACTACCTATGAAGTGGCTTATATGGTTTATGCACTACAAGGTTATGATGTAACAACATCATCGTTTTCGTTTACTACTGCTGATGATGCTACAATTCCGAATAAAATTGAAAATTTTCAAATTTCAAGCGAAATTATGGGAGTAGATTGGAAAGCAGATTACAACACTACCTCCATAGTTTTTTCTTTTAATAAAATTGACGATGCGGAAAGATATGAAGTTTATGCAAAAGATGATAACAATAATCATGAATATTCAAGATTGATTGAAACTGTTAATGTTGATCAGGTTGATGGCTTATTTCATATATTTGTACCTATAAACCAAAAATTTGATTATTATAATTCGGATATATATCAAACACCATTTAGCCATGGAACAACAGTTTCGTTTAAAATAAGGGCGGTAAATTCAGCCGGTAAAGGTGAATTTTCGGATGTGGTGGATATAAAAGACGAGCTTCCATTTACTAATGCAGATTTAAATATTTCAAACACACAAAGCCAATCTGCTAATAATATTGCTAATACGGAACCAATAGAAATTACTATGCAGTTTAGCGTAAGCAATAGTAGGTATGCTGATAAAAGTGTTACCCCAATTGTTAGGTTGTTTAATGGTGCTACTGAAATAACACCTTTTAACTCTGAAGTAACATGGGTAAACCACCAAAATGGCACTATTGTGTTTACCGTACCCGCCGGAGAAGATTATTCGGGCATGGAATTAAGGCTATACAATGTAACCGATAGTAGCGGGAATACCATGGATCCTTCTGATTACGAGGCAAAAATTTTATATTAAACATTTTTGTTTATTAATATAAAATTCAAATGTGTATTAAAAAGAGCCATCCTGAAATTTGGGGATGGCTCTTTTTGTTGACACTTCGTTTAAAATTTCATATTTAATGGCTGGAGGATAAATTATCTGTAACCTACCTATTACCAATCATTAATTATTTCAATTTCTCAATTACAATATTCCTCCCAACTTGTTTTAAAGCAATAATTCCATTGTGCTTTTTCGACCAAACAGGTGCCCCATATTTACCGGGTAATTCTTTGCCATTAAATACAAGTTTCCAATTTACGTCCATTTGTTCATTTAAAATCATATAATATGCTTTTTGTTTATTGGTAACAAGCATCGCATAATTATCTCCCGAAGGTGTAGTTGCTAAATCACTAATTCTCGCGTAAGCGTTATTATTAATAGTTTGTCCGTTTTTATAAAGTTTATATGTCCATATTTTGTCCTGAATAGTACGTACCGTATAAAATAATGACTTTCCATCATCTGTAGGATAAAGTTTTCCTGCATTTAAGTCGCCACTAACGTCAAAACTTAAGTTCCCATAATATAGATGATGTTTTTTACCTGCTACCGTTTTATCAACTTTTGTATGAATTACTGCTTCACCGGAAACAGGATTAAAAGTAATTGGATTAATTCCAGCAATTTTACCGTTAAATGCAATGCTTTTCCCATTTTTATTCATTGTCCAAATGCCATTTGATTTATACATTGCATATAAATCTCCGAAAGGAGACATTCTTGCTCCAGGGTTCTCAATATTTTTAGCAGAATATTTTTTCCCCCATAGCACTTTTCCGCCCCGACCTATAACAGTGTATTGCGAATTTTTCCTGTCATTGTTCGCATAATAAAGTGATTTGCCAAATTTGTTAATACGCATATAACCTTTATAAGTTCCAAGTGAAATCATTTCTCCGGTTTTATTATCATATTCAAATAACGTGTTTATGCGGGATTTTTTGTTTAAAACAATAAAAGATATTATACTTTCAGAAATTTCAAACCCATTAATAGTTTCATCTTCTTTACAGATATATTCTTTACTGCCAATTTTAACTTTTGTGAAAGTATTGTAGTATATTTTTTCGGTATTGGGCACAAAACCAATAGCTTGGTGACCAAAAGAGAGGTTTGCTATTTGCTTAAAAGGGCCGTCAATTTGTTTGTGATTTAAATAAATATACATTCCTGTTGCTGAATTTGGTTTACTGGCATACAATAATTTTCCACTTTTAGAATAAGACGGTTGTTTAATCAACTTTGAACTTTTTACTGTGATTTTTCCTTGCTCCCATAACTTATATCCATCTTTTTTTGACCACCACATTGAATAAGCCCATTTATTTCCTATACCTGCATATTCAGGTGACTGACTTGGTGTCCAAAACATATTAGCTTTATTATTAAAAATAATAGGATACCATTTATTCCCTACCGTTCCAGCAAAAGATATATGTTTGCCATCATCGCTAACCCAATCATCAACATTGCTGCTTCCGGTACTACCTAAAACAAAAATATGATCATAAGAACCAAATTTTTTCCCATTAAAAACCAAATAATAATCGTATTTATCATAATTAGCAGGTTGGTCAGTCTTTCTTAAGTTGGCACCAAGAGGCCTGTCTGCATAATAATTACCATAAAAACGATAAAACTCTTTATTAGGGTTTGGTTTTCTTACAACCGCTACAGTATATCTTTGTGAGCCTTTAAAACCTATTTTGCCAAACACAAATTCTTCACCACTTTGCAATGTGTAAATAGTAGAACCATTATTGTTTGTAGTTGAATTTGCTTTTCCAGGAATAAACCTTTTACCTGTACCCACATCTATTAAAGCCCATTCAGTTTGGTGTCCTTGATGGTTTTGCCAGATATGCAAGTTACTTCCATTCTCGTATCTTCCACCACTCAAACAAAGTATCATACCATTCATGTTAAAAATACGTGCATATCCGTTTTGTGTAAATTCAACTCTAAATTTTTGACTTGTTGTCCCGTTCATTCCCCATAAATGAATATTTGTACCATTTGTTTTTCCTCCGCCTGACACATCAACACGTGCATTTTTATTTTTACCATGCAATGGGGTAATGATATAGTAGCCCGGATTTTTTGTGTCCTTTAAAAACTTATATTTTCGGTCGGCACCACCATCTTTTGCCCAAACCATTATATTTTGACCTTGACTATAACCCGGATTTTTGCCTTTTACATCCCAATAGCCTTTATTTACACCTTGTTTATGTGGTTTCGATGCCTGTATATAAAAAGTTTTACCGTGTAGGATATCGTTTTGTGCAACTGTTTTTCCTGATAAAAAAAGGAAAGCTGCGATTAAAATTGTTGTTAGTTTAAGTTTCATCAGTTAATATTTTAAATGTTTCAAATTTTTGTTTTCTTTTGTTTTTTATCCATTTGAGCTTGCAAAGGTGTTACATATTGGCTGTATAAATCAAATAAAAACTCAATTCTTGTCCGTTCGTTTGTAAATGTTTGCTTGCGATAACACAAATCTACAGCTTTGTCTAACTGATTATGTGCTTTTATCAAACTTGGTGGCATTGCAATTGGGTCGTATAAATCTGCCAAACTGTTGTCTGGAAATTCTAATCTTGTATCTAATACTTTTTGTGCCGCTTTTTCAACTTGCTCTTTTTGTTTGGCGTTTATATTTTTTGGGAACGGGTAATTGTTGTAAACAATATTTTTTGAATACCTGTAATCGCTTTTTAATCTTCCACAAGTATATTTTACCCAAGTCATATGCATTTCGGAAGTTAAAATACCGAAATGAAAGATTGAGGCATCAGGAATTATTAAACATAAGTTACTGGCAACAGTTTCAGCTTTTTCAAAACCTATTGGTATGTATTTTCTTCTTTCTGAAGATACACTTGGAACAATAATATAATCAAGCCCTTTGGGTTGTGTTATTTGTGCAAATAAATGAGGAGTACTTGCCAAGTGAGGACGCGAAGATTTTTCTCTTATATTTTTAACTTCTTTTACTCGTGTATAAACATTTTTTAATTCTCTAAGTGTATTGGGTTTTATATCTACCAACCACAAACACCAGCGTTCAAAATCTACCGCCATCTGCCGGCATGTTCCCAAAATTCATTTCAGGGACATTTGATATTGGTTTTGTCTTTTTTATTATCAATAAATTAGGGGCATCAATCAGATACGGATTAATATTCTTTGCTGAAATAGCTTGTGGTTCTCCTTTAATGTCCTCATAATCAAAAATTGTTTTTTGTATTGTTTCAATATTTGCAAAACCAACTATAACAACATAAACAGCCGCATTTGCTTTTGCTTCATTATTCCATTTAAAAGTTCGATGTGCAAAATGTATTTTCACATTATAATCATTCGAAAGTATATTCCATAATATTCCTGTTTGCAATCCTTGAACTATTGAATTTGTAGATACAAAGGCAACTTTTATTTTTGTATCAATAATGTATTTTGCTGCTTTTACATACCAAGCACAGACATAATCTAAATCTCCAATATTTTTAACATTATTAAAACTTGCTTTTAACTCTTTCTTTTGTTCTTTGGTTTGCATACGTGAACCAATAAACGGCGGATTTCCAAAAATATAATCAAACTTAGTGCTGTGCTTTTCTTGTTTTTGCTGAAATTTATGTTCATCAATAAAATTAACTTTTTTTGCTTTTACATTTAACGTTTTGAAGTGGGCATGTGGTTCTTCAACAATTTGAACGTTCAATTCATCTGCCGAAATATCATAATAACTACCATGGATTAAATTATCCCAATTTAATTGTAAAGAATTTCCATGAACAATATTAGCCGTTTTTTTAATTGGAATCCTTGCAAAATAACTTCCAAATTTTTCCGATATTTGCATATTTAATTGATGGTCTATCAACCACATAGCAACTTCTGCAATTCGTGAAGCCCACTCGTCAATTTCTATTCCGTAAAATTGGTCAATGCTTATCCAAATTATATTTTCAATGCTAATAACCCTGTCATTTTTGTATAGGATTTTTAAAATTTCAAACTCTAATAATCGTAACTCCCTGTATGCAATTATCAGGAAATTACCCGAACCGCAAGCTGGGTCAAAAAATTTAAGTTCGCCAATTTGTTTGTGGAACTCTGCAAGTTTTTTAGAATTACCTTTAATTTTATGAAACTCGTTCCAAAGTTCGTCAAGAAACAGAGGTTTTATAAGCTTCAAAATATTTTTTTCGGAAGTATAATGTGCCCCAAGGTTCCGCCTTTCGTTTTTATCCATTATGCTCTGAAAAAGTGAGCCGAAAATTGCAGGAGAAATTAAACTCCAATTCATTGCACAACTTTCGAGCAATATTTCTCGCATTTTGCTGTCAAAAGCAGCAAGTCTTAAATTTTCTTCAAATAACTTCCCGTTTATATAAGGAAATTGGGTGTAAATTTCATCAAGGTTTATTTGTCTTTTTTCGTTTGGTGTATCTAATACTTGAAAAAGCTGGGCAATTTTTTGGGCAAGGTCGCTACCGTCTTCGCTTGTTTGGTTTTCTACAAAGTGCCAAAAAGTATCTTTTTCAAAAATTCCCGTATCATCGGCAAAAAGCATGAACAATAATCTAACAAGATAAACTTCGAGTTCGTGCCCTTCGTATCCGTTTTCTTTAAGCAAATCGTGTAATTTGCCCATTTTTTCAGCAGCTTTTATATTTATCGGGTCTTCTTCACGTATTACAATTTTCTGGTAACCTGCAATAAATCCAAAAAGTTTGATGTTTTTATGCAATTCGGATAGCAAAAAATCATGTTGTGTGTTTTCGTCTAAATCATACAGCCTAAAATTTTCAAAATCAGATACAAGAATATATTTTGGTAATTCTCCTTCTTTTAGTCCTGGAAAATAGTCTATTGCTTGTTGAAATGCTTTGTCTAAATCACGTCCTTTCGATTTGTGTTCAATTATTAACCGCCCTTTCCAAAACAAGTCGATTCGGCCATCTTTGTTGCCAAGTTTTTTAACGGAATGTTCAAAAGTACTTACCCTGCGCTGGCTTATCCCGAAAATATTAAAAAAATCAACCCAAAAAGGCTGAGAATCGGCATTTTCTTTTTCTGCATTTTCCCACTCTTTTGAAAATTTAATTGCTCGTGGTTTTATTTCGTTCCAGCTTAATGGCATAGTTTATTTGTCTTTATTTTTAAGCATTTATTTGCTCATCACTTTGTTAATTTACAATGGTTATTTGTTGATTTGTTTATCTGGTTAAAACCAACATAATTAAGCAGTGCAAGTGTATAAAGGTATAAACAAATAAAAGTATAAACAAATAATGAGTCCAGTCTAAAAAGGGTGAAAAAGTACAATCTGAAAATCAGAATTTACCCCTAACCCTAAAGGGCGTCCTGATTTTCAGCGACTTCGCCCTTTAGGGT
>NBLH01000120.1 GCA_002084525.1 Bacteroidetes bacterium 4572_117
TTCATTTTTTTGGGTTAATTTTGGTAACTTCTTTAAACAGTTTCCCATTTTTGAAAATAGCTTCGTAAATTAGCTTCCCCGATTTGTCAAACTGCTTATATCTACCCTGCCGTTTATTATTTTTATAATTAATTTCTGTGTTAGGCCTGCCATTCATATACCAAACTAACCACTTTCCATCTTTTTTGCCTAATTTATAGTATTCCTGCCTAATTTTTGCCCCACCTTCCATATAATATGTCCAGCTGCCATTCCTTTCCCCGTCAATATAAAAACCCTCTGTATTTATCTTACCATCAGCAAAATAGGTTATGTAAGGCCCATTATGCAACCCGTTTTTGTAACCCTCAGTTAAACGTGGCAGCCCTCTCTGTGTCCAATATTTGGCCACACCATCCTTTATATTGTCTTTATAAAATAGCTCGTATTTTTTCTGGCCGTTTTCGTACCATGCTTCCCATTTGCCAGTCATTTTCCTTTTACTAAAACTACCGGTCATTTGTTTTTTCCCGCTTTCGTACCACGATGTCCAAGCACCTTCTTCCTTGCCGTCAACAAATCTACCTTCATGAAATTTCCTGCTGTTTTCGTAATAAACAACCCAATGCCCATTTTTATTATTATCCTTAAATTCACCTTTTTTCCAAACTTGCCCGGTTTTATACCAATATGTCCATAACCCATTCATTTTCCCTCTACTGTAATTACCCTCGTTACCTTTGTTCCCATCGGTACGCCAGTATGTCCACTTTCCTTCTTGCTCGTTATTTATAAAGTTACCCTCAATATCAAGTTTCCCGTCTTCGTTCCACCAAGTTGCTTTTCCATTTTTTTTCCCATTTTTAAATTCAATTTTGGCAGACAAGTTCCCATTTTTATACCAAAATTTATGGACACCCTCTTTCTTTCCTTTTTTGAAACTCCCTGTAAATTTTTTTTCGCCACTCTCCCACCAAAATATCCAATCGCCATCTTTGTTTCCATCCAACAAATTGCCTTTCATTGACAGTTGCCCATTTTCGTACCAAATTTGGTTTAACCCATTTTCATAATTTAATTCGCTCCATTTTTTTCCGTCATCGAACCACTGTAGCCACAAACCAGTTTTTTCACCATTTTGGTAGGTGCCCCTTTTAAACATTTTCCCATTATTATAGAATTCTTGCCAAAAAGTGTCTTTATACCCATCTCTATATGCACCAATCTCTTTTAAACTATCATTGCTATGATAGCTTTTATAATATCCATTACCACCTATAACTAATGTGTCGCCATTTTGCAAACAAGCACTTACCAACTTTGCCCTTTTATCAGGAAAATAATACTCCTCTCTGTATTTTATTCCATTTTCAAACCAATACGCCCAAAGGCTGTCTCTTACATCTTCCTTAAAAAACCCGGTCAATTTTATTTTCCCTGATTGATAAAACTCACTATATTTCCCTGATTTAATTCCTGATTTAAAATTCCCTTGTTCTTTTCTCTTCCCATCAGGATAATAATATGTAAGCTCTCCATTTAGTATACCGAAATTATATTCAACTGTTTGTATCAGTTTTTCATTTTGATCCCAATATTTCCACAAACCCATTTCTTTACCGCTTTCATTCATTTTACCTTCCGACTTTTTTTTCTTGTTTTTCCAGTAAAAGGTTTGAGTTTTTTGCGCAGTGAGGTTGCAAGCAATAATAATTACCAAAGCTGTCAATAAATGTTTCACGTGTTTAAATTTAAGTTAAATGTTTGAAATTTAATCATGTACTAATATTAACCTAAAAGATAGTAATTTATTACTTTTTTAAATATCAATTACTAATTTTTTGTAGTATTATGCCGGCCTTTTTTAGGGTTGGTGATGATTTTGCAAAGCAGAACCTTAAAACTTTTGCATCAAAAGCATCATGATAAAAAGCTGAAACCGGTACCGATACTATCCCAAATTCTGTAACTAAACGATTTGCAAAATCAACATCTTTTTCATTGCTAATTGCGCTATAATCAAGCAATTGAAAATAAGTACCTTTCGAAGGCGTATATTTAAATTTTGTCCCCTCTATCGATGCTAAAAATTCATCCCTTTGTTTCTCATAGAATTTGGCTAAATCAAGGTAAGCAGACTTTTCGTCCATAAAATCGGCCAATGCATACTGTACAGGTGTATTTACCGAAAAGACATTAAACTGGTGAATTTTTCGTATTTCTTTTGTAATATTTTCCAGTGCCAGGCAGTACCCAACTTTCCAACCTGTGGTATGATATGTTTTACCAAACGAAGAAATAACAATGCTCCTTTTAATTAATTCAGGATATAATACTACACTTTGATGTTCTGTATCGTCAAAAACAATATGTTCGTAAACCTCGTCGCTAAGGATCATAATGTTTGTCCCGGCAACTAATTTACATAATTTCTTCATCCCTTCATGTGAAAGTACTGAACCTGTGGGATTGTGAGGGGTGTTGATAATAATCATCCTAGTACGGGCATTAACTATTTTGTTTACCTCATCCCAGTCAATTCTATAGTCGGGCAACTTTGCGGCAACATAAACCGGGCTCCCGCCATTTGCTTTTATTATTGGCGCATAACTATCGTAAGCAGGCTCAAAAATAATAACCTCATCACCCTCTTGTACAAATGCAGAAATACTACTATATATGGCTTCGGTAGCACCTGAGGTGATAGTGATTTCTGTTTCAGGCGAATATGTATGCCCATAGAGGGCTTCTGTTTTTTCAGCAATTTTTTCCCGTAATTTCATCACGCCTGCCATTGGGGCATACTGGTTAAAACCGTCCTTCATATATTTTGAAACCAGCTCAACCAGCTTATCAGATGGATTAAAATCAGGAAACCCCTGCGATAAATTAAGGGCATTATATTTATTTGCCATTTCAGACATTACGGCAAATATAGATGTGCCAATATTGGGTAATTTTGATCGAACCATGAAGCAGTTTGCTTATTTTTATTAAAAAAAGTATCTTAAAACTAGTACCATACAGATATTCAAGTACTTAAACACAAATCTTTTTGTTTTTATATATGTGCAAAAAGAACGCCAAAAGTATAAAAATTATTGAATTATTTTACAATATTTTTGACTACTGGATATATTTTTATTTAATCCTTATATCAAAACATCCTTTAATAAATAATGCCTACAAAAGCAGGCATAATTGTCAATAAAAAAAACGGCGACTTTTTTTACAAGTCCAAGGCATCAAAATTACTGTTATCCATGTTGTTTTTAATCTTATGGGTGATACTTTTAAATTGTGGCCAATTTAACTCCATCGGAATTTGCAAATATGATGTATTCTCCTCTTCAAGGTCTTTATATATGCCCTCGCCAATCTCCTCAATTGCCATATACTTTTGTATTTTTATCAAAGCCACCGTATCAATCTTCTTTTGCTTGGCAAATTTAATATCTTCTCCTTTATAGCACGACTGTAACTCGGCAACTTTCGATATGTCCATACAGTTTTTTAACCTGATGCAAGGGATTTTTTTATTATAAATACTAATTTCAGCTCGGGCAATATCAATATCCTCTTTAAAGTATTTCCTTATATTTTGCGTAATACGGGCAATTTTCTCTGTTGTATATTTTTGTTTAGTTACCAAAAAAACAAATTCTGTTGTAGCAACCGACAGTTCACCGGGAAGATTTTTGCCGTGATAGCCCGGGAAAGGTGCTTTGGTTTCAATAACCAAGGTATTGGGGATAATATCATGTTCAAGGGAAATCAAATGTTCCTCTTTTGTAATGTATCCAATTGTTTCAATCATAATTTTTGTTTTATTACATTAATAACTCATATGTTTTTTTTAATAAAGATATGAAAAAAAAATCAAGTTTTATAAAAAGTGGTATTAATATTATGTTTTTTAGCAAACGATAAAATGTATTTCTTGGCACATCAGCAAAAAAAACAAGAAATATAGACACATGAAAGTCAAATTATTGCCCTATTAAAATCACTATTATCTAAATTTTATGATAAATTTGCAGTTATTCTTATAAAAGAATTAGGAAAAAACAGATAATAATGGTTATTTTACATAAAAAATGCCTTAAATAATTAAAATATGGATAAGACTACTTTAAAAAACATTGCAAATACAATTAGGGCTTTGTCTATGGATGGGGTTCAAAAAGCAAATTCCGGACATCCTGGTTTACCCATGGGAATGGCTGATGTTGCATCGGTTTTGTTTAGTGATTTCTTGAAATTTAACCCTAAAAACCCGGCTTGGTTTAACAGGGACCGTTTTGTATTATCAGGTGGGCACGGCAGCATGCTGCTGTATAGTTTATTGCATTTATATGGATATGATTTAAGTTTGGACGATTTAAAGGAGTTCCGCCAATGGCACAGCAAAACCCCCGGCCACCCCGAAGTACAGGACACACCTGGAGTTGAAACCACAACCGGGCCACTTGGGCAGGGCTTATCGAATGCCGTAGGGATGGCATGGGCCGAAACATTTCTCGCAGCTAAATACAATAAAGGCGACAACAAACCTGTTGAGCATTATACCTATGTTTTTGCCGGCGATGGCGATTTGCAGGAAGGTGTATCGCATGAGGCATGTTCTTTTGCCGGCCACAACAAGTTAGGGAAATTAGTTTTGCTTTACGATTCAAACAAAATAACAATTGATGGTGAAACAAAATTATCTTTTTCTGAAGATGTAAAAAAAAGGTTTGAATCATACAATTGGCACGTCCTAAAAGTAAATGGGCATAATTATAAAGAAATAAAAAAAGCCATAAAAAAAGCAAAAAAACAAACCGACAAGCCATCAATTATTATCTGTAAAACAATTATTGGCTACGGAAGCCCCAACAAACAAGGTAAAGAGGAATCGCACGGGGCACCTTTAGGTGTTGAAGAAGTGGAATTAACAAAACAGCAGCTTGGTATTTCAATCGAAGATTTTTATGTGCCGGATGAAGTTTTCACCAAAACCCAATCATATATTAGTAAAGGCGAAAAACTTGAAGCTGAATGGCAACAAGAATTAGAAAAATACAAAACCGAAAACCCAGAACTTTTCGAAAACTTCTCTAAAACAATCAATAACAACGAGATTGTTTTTAACATCCCTGTTTTTGAAGCCGGGGGGGCAATGGCAACACGTATTGCATCAGGTAAAGTTATTGATGCCTTAGCCAACCAAATAGATAGCCTGATTGGTGGTTCGGCCGATTTAACACCATCAAATAAAACAAAAGCAGCGATACAAACATCATACAGCCCTAAAAATCGACAGGGGAATTATATACGTTATGGTGTAAGAGAGTTTGGCATGGGTGGCATTATGAATGGGATAGCCATACATAGTGGGCTTGTTCCTTACAGATTGTTGACAGGTCAGAAGGTAATTATGCAAACAGCAAAAATACCGAAAATGGCGGGTATGTTTTAACCGAGGATGAAAACTATGAAGCAATAATAATCGCAACAGGTTCAGAAGTTGAAATTGCACTGGAAGCCAAAAAAATATTGAACAAAAAAAACACAGCTGTACGTATTGTATCAATGCCTTCAACCGAATTGTTCGATGCACAAAGCAACGAGTATCGTGAATCGGTTTTACCAAATAGTTTTGATAAAGTAGTCGCTGTTGAAGCAGGGTCAAAGCAAATGTGGTATAAATATGTTGGCAAAAAAGGTGAAGTTATTGGAATGGACAGCTTTGGTGCATCTGCCCCATATAAAACGCTTTATGAAAAATTTGGGATTACAGCACAAAAAATTGCTGATACAGTAAAAAGTATACTTTAAGCACTAAGTGCTATTTGATGTTGCTTACGCACTGGTGCAAATATCTTACGATATGCAAGTTGTGTAAAAGTAAATATACAATTAATTTTGTCTGGGTATTTAGCTTAAATTTAATTTTGAATTGTTATTTATCATAATTATTGCCGCAGATTAACTCCGTTGAGGGCTAAAAAGCCGTTCAAAGATTTTTAAAACAAGCTACGCTTGTTTTCAGTGTAATTTAATAAAAATTTTTTATAAATCTGTGAATCTGTGGCATAGTTCCTATATCTAAAGAACTTTTATGAAAGAAATAACAAATTCAGGTTTAAACCCGATTGCCTTGTGGCTGATTGCAACAATCAGGTGTGTTGCGCCGAGTAAAAATAAATTCAAAATACTGAATTTTGAACACCGCACCTACAAGGGGTTTTGAACTCCTTGTAGCTTAACATAGCAAATTGTAAAATACTGGTATTACTGCAAACTTAGTGGAAATAAAAAAGGGAATAATAATAAAATGTTATTTATGAAAAATCGGATTGTAGTTTGAAGTCAGAAGACCGAAGTTTGCTTACTTCCGACTTCGGCCTTCAAACTTGCCACCCTAACAATATTATAAAGCTTGTAACATTAAAAACAATTTACCCACTAAAATGGTAGTAGAACCAAAACACTTAAAAAAAAACGGATGAAAAAAATATCCCCCTCATTACTTTCTGCCAATTTTTCTAATCTTGAAAAAGATATAAAAATGCTTGAGGAAGGTGGTGCCCATCTGCTCCATATTGATGTGATGGATGGCCATTTTGTCCCTAACATAACTATGGGGCCGGTAATTGTTGAAGCAATAAATAAAGTTGCCAAAATTCCGCTCGACGTACATTTAATGATAGAAAATCCCGGTAATTATGTTGATGCTTTTATTGATGCAGGGGCTGATTATTTAACTGTTCATGCTGAAGCCGCACCACATTTGCATCGTGTTATCCAAAAAATTAAAGCGAGGGGTGTCAAAGCTGGTGTTTCATTAAATCCGCATACCCCAATATCTGTTTTAGAGAATGTATTAAACGATATCGATTTAGTTTTGATTATGTCAGTAAATCCCGGTTTTGGGGGGCAAAGTTTTATCCCAAATACAATAGAAAAGTTACGGGGACTTCAAATAATGCTAAAAAAGCACAATGCAGGCCATGTTGAAGTTGAAGTTGATGGCGGAATAAAAATTGATAATATCAAAGAAGTTTCAGAAGCAGGTTGCGATATTTTTGTTTCCGGTTCAGGAATATTTAAGGCCAAAAACCCTATACAAATGATAAAAGACATGACAGAAGTTTTATCTTCTTATACTTTAAATGGTTAAATTGCTTATTTAGTTGATATTCAACATCAAGCAGCTTTTTAAAAGACTAATTTTAACCAGTTTTCAGTATATCTGAAACAAAAATTTGAACCCTAAAAATAGGATTCTTATTTAATATTGCAAACAATCAATATGCACTTTTAATCAATTACCCGCCAAAAGTGTAATCTTTTCTGATTATTAAAATCGAAAAGTTTAAACCCAATTGCCCTATGCCTGGATATTAAATCTC
This sequence comes from Bacteroidetes bacterium 4572_117, assembly GCA_002084525.1. Classification (GTDB taxonomy): domain Bacteria; phylum Bacteroidota; class Bacteroidia; order Bacteroidales; family NBLH01; genus NBLH01. The sequence continues at coordinate 7,377 of NBLH01000120.1, forward strand.
GGGATATCCGGTAATTTTCCTTATTTGGTTATAGATAGGCTGTAGCTTCTTGTACATTTTTGAATATACTTGATTATACAATTTTTCATATAACTCAACATTTTTTTTGTCAGGTATGTAAGTTTTACCTACCCTGCACATTGAACTTACCGCACTTTCGTAATTTTGATAATATTTCATGCCAACAGCTGCGTTTATTGCTGCACCTAAGGCCGAAGTTTCATAGGTATGTGGTTTTTCTGCCGGCATATTAAAAATATCAGCAGTTAATTGCATGGCATTTTCACTTTGCGAACCACCACCAGACACCCTTATTTTTTCTATTTTAACTTTTGTGGTTTTTTCTGTCCTTATCATACCTTCTTTCAACGCATAAGCCAAACCTTCAAGAATTGCCCTGTAGATATGTGCCCGTGTATGTACATCGCCAAAGCCAATTATGGCTCCTTTGGCCTCTAAACCCGGGACTTTTGTCCCTGGCGACCAATATGGCTGCACAGTCAAACCCATTGACCCAGGTGGTATATCATTTATCATTTCATCAAATAACTGCTCGGGTTGTTTTCCTGTTTTTTTTGCAATTTCAACTTCACGGTAGCCAAATTCTTTTTTAAACCAATTTATCATCCAAAACCCTCGATATATCATAATTTCTGTGTTATAATATTCAGGTATTGAACTTGGGTAGGCAGGAAAAAATGGTACGACCTCAAGATATTTTCTGCTGCTTGTTTGAATTGTGGCCGTTGTACCATAGCTTAAACATGCCGTTTCGGGCGAATATACCCCACTGCCCAAAACCTCCGATGCTTTGTCAGAAGCAGCAGCAATCACCGGCAAGCCTTCAGGTATCCCGGTTTCGTCTGATGCCTTTTTGCTTATTAAAGCCATCACTTCTGAAGGTTTTACCAAATCGGCAAGCTTCTCCCTTTCAACCGGGAACATTTTATAATTCATGTGGCCTGTATTTGTCCATTTGTGTTTTTTATAATCAAATGGCATATACCCAACAGTATTTCCCACAGAATCTACATATTCGCCTGTTAATTTGTAAGTAAAAAACCCGGATAAGTACAAATATTTATTGGTTTTTTCCCATAAATCAGCTTGGTTTTGCTTTATCCAGTTACATTCGCCATTTTGAATTGCATGAAGTATCGACTCGTTTAAACCCAATAATTTTAGGCCGGCTTGCATAATTTTTGGGGGATAAGCCCCAACATTTGCCCTACGTTGGTCGAGCCAGACAATGGCAGGGCGCAAAGGATTTCCCGCTTTGTCAAGGTTAATTACCGTGCTTCGTTGTGTAGTAAGCGTAACAGATTTAATTCTTTTTACATCAATTTTTGTCTGTTTAAACAAGTTTTGGGTGCTTTCTGCAAGTTTTTCCCAATAGTAATCAGGTTCTTGTTCAGCCCAACCAGCTTTTACCGAAAAATATGGTTCAATAGTTGTTTTCACAATTTCAACAATATTGCCTTTTAAATCAATTAACACTACCCTTATTGATTGGGTGCCAGCGTCAATAGCTAAAATTAATTCGTCTGAAATGTGCATGTTTATATATTTTAAATTTAAATATAATACCGTTTTGTCAAATTATGTAAGCCATACAGCCTAAGTTCCTTTTTTTGGCATACAAATTGGATATTCTTAAATTAAAAAAGAAAAGTATTTGCAAATATTGTTTTAAAAAGTGTTTTTTTATTAAGTACAAATTTTTAGCGAAGTTAACATATTATAGAAAAAAGATAACTAAAATATGATTTTATTCAATTATAAAATACTCTTTTCTTATTAAAGTTGATTTTGGTACACTTTTTGAAACTTTTAAAAATATAAATTTATTACAAACAAAACAAATAACATATTCAAACAAATATATCATGGAAAATTTAAAAATGTTAAATACTATAAGGGTTGAACGGGCAAAAATGAATATTACACAAGCCGAGTTGGCTCAGCAATTGCACGTATCGAGGCAAACTATCCATTCAATTGAAACCGGAAAGTTTATACCTTCTACGGTTTTAGCTTTGAAAATAGCCAAATATTTCAAAGTTGATTTTAACGAAGTTTTCCGATTAGCTGAAGAAAATTAGTACATATAAGTTTTCTAATATAAAAGTTATAACAAAATGCAAAATACTATTAGAGTTGAAAGAGCCAGATATAAAATCACTCAGGCCGAATTGGCTGAAAAAGTAGATGTTTCGAGGCAAACAATTCATGCTATTGAAACCGGGAAGTTTGTCCCGTCAACTGTATTAGCCCTTAAAATTTCAAGATTTTTTAACACTAAACTTGAAGAAATATTCCTCTTAGACAATGAAATTGAGGATTGATGTATAGTAACTTCAAAAAACGATTATATGATATAGTTTTTGAAGCTGACACACCCGCCGGAAAAGCTTTCGATATAGCCCTGCTTATAGCAATACTGCTTAGCATTTTGGTTGTAATGTTAGAAAGCGTAAAAGAAATTAACGCTAAATATGGACATATATTAGTTACCCTTGAGTGGGCAATCACTTTCTTTTTTACAATTGAATACTTTCTCCGTATTTATATAGTAAAAAAACCTACCACCTACATATTCAGTTTTTTTGGTGTTATCGATTTATTATCAGTACTTCCTACATACATAGGCTTAATGATTGCAGGAATGAATGGGCTAATCGTTATTAGGGCTTTGCGTTTGTTAAGGATATTCCGCATATTAAAACTTAGCAGATATGTGTCTGAAAGCAAGGTAATTATATCTGCACTAAAAGCCAGCCGCACAAAAATAAGTGTTTTTTTGTATACAGTTATTATGTTGGTAATAATTATTGGTACAATTATGTACCTTGTTGAAGGGGAGGCCAGTGGTTTTACCAGCATACCACATGGTATTTATTGGGCTATTGTAACTTTAACAACTGTTGGCTATGGCGATATTGCACCAATTACCCCAATCGGCCAGCTTATTGCCAGTTTTGTAATGATACTTGGTTATGCAATTATTGCCGTACCTACCGGAATTGTAACATCTGAATTAACAATGGCATCAAAAAACAAACAAGTTTCTACTCAGGTATGCCCCAATTGTTTACATGAAGACCATGACCCAAAAGCTATTTACTGTAATATTTGTGGTACAAAACTAAACGAATAGCCCATCAATTTTATCTGTAGGCACTTCTGCTTTTTTTTCTTCTGCTTGCGTTTTAGGTCCTTTATCAGAATTATGTTTTTTCAATAAATTAAAATAGGTTATTAAACCTGCACCTATTGTACCAAAAGTAATAGCAGCAAAACGTTTTTGTGGTGAGTTTTTTATATCCCTAATAAATTTCATGTTCCCTATTTGCTCCCTATATTTTAATACCAAGGGTAACATATTCATTAAACCGTGCTGCAAGTCAAATTGCGATAATATTTCATCGTAAATAGCGGGCGTATTTGCATCACTCACCATTTTTTTTACTTTCTTTCTAAGTTTTTTAGCTTTTTTATCTGCCTTTTTCCTTAGTTGTTCTTTTTTAAACCGTAAATCGTCCAACGACTCAATATCTCTTTCTTCTGTAAGCCTTATTTGCATGTTGAGTATAATTTATGATTTAAGAATTAGGTTTGTCAGAAACTTAACCACAGGCCTGGTTATTAAATGTTTCCTGAAAATTATTAAAATAATGGTTAACAATAGATAAATGCCGCCAACAATCATAAACCCAAAATGGGGGCCTCCCATAATATCGCCAAGGTAATATGAAAGTGCAAAGGATAAAAACATAAATATTCCCGGCACCAAAATAATGAATATCATTACACTATAAAAAACCGAAAAAAGGACTACAATTTTTTCAGTAATGTCAAGGCGGGCAATGTCGTATCTTAAATCGAGATATTCCTCTATTTCTTGGACAAGATTCCCTATTTCGCCCGAAAAATTAAAATTTGTTTTTTGATCCATTCTTTTATATCTAATTGTTTTTATTTGCCGGTTTGTAATACCAAAACTGCAACCAACATAACCCAAGTTAACAACCAAAACCGCCAATGGCTAGCTAAACCACAAACAACTCAACTATTAACACAGTAATTTGCCTATTAAAAAGAAAACCTAGCCATTTAGGAATTGTTCCAAAATAACTTGACGCTTTCAACTTGCTCTTTTGCTTTTTATCTTCTTTTAAAAACGCTTCAAATAGCCCGCTATTATAAGTTTTTTCAAATTGCTAAAAAACAAAATACCTTCGTTTAAAACTGTCAATTTATTCCATCACAATCCCTTAGTGGCATCAACATAATTTCAACTCAAACTTAACAAATTTTTCTGTCAATAGATGTATAGCTTAACACTAGTGTCGTGTCAACTGAAACTTGGCAGGTCTGAATAAATTTATTACTATCCAATTAACTGTCTTATAGGTATTTAACAGATTTAGCCCTACCAAGTTTGCGTCAATTGATGTGTAACGCCACACGAGTGTCAATAAATAACTATTAAACGACAAAGAGTTTAAAACAATAAAGCTTATTTGTAAAAAAATTAAGCTTTTGCTGATGTTTCTTCATTAAGGTTTTCGTGTTTTGTAAACTTTTCATAAGCATCTTGGGCTTTTTTATATGCATCCTGTGCTTTATCGCCAAGTTCATCAAATGTTTCTTTCAGTTTTTGGCGGGTATCTTCACCTTTGTCGGGCGCCAACAATAATCCTAGGCTTGCACCAGCGGCAGCCCCTGCTAAAAAAGCAGCAATAATTTTTCCTGTTCCGTTATCCATAATGTTTAGTTTTATTTTATTCGACTTAGTACAAATATAGTCAAATATGTTAAATATCAGGCCTGTTTTCTTAAAAAACTATAATTTATCCATAGTTCTATAATACTTGGTTTTGGTTCCCGATAGCCAGAAAGCTTCAACGACTCGAATCGATAGCCCGCTTCGGTAAAATGCTTTAATGTTTTAGGAAGCGCATATTGCAAATTCCCCCATGCTTTTTTCGAATCGTGGAACACCACTATTGAACCTGGTTTTACATTTGATATAACATTCTGGTAGCATTGCCCCGGTGATATTTTGGGGTCGTAATCCATACTTAACACATCCCACATTATAACATTAAAGTCTTTTTTTAATTTTTGGACCTGTTTGGTTTTAATTAAACCATGTGGTGGCCTAAAAAGTTGTGAATTAATATATCTTTTGGCTTCATAAACATTTTCAACATAATCTTCGGTGTGTGTTTTCCATCCA
>NBLH01000294.1 GCA_002084525.1 Bacteroidetes bacterium 4572_117
TGCTGTGGCTGATGCAACTGTATTAACTAAAGGCTTACCTGCATCGCCCGGTGCTGCTACTGGTCAGTTAGTTTTCTTTGCTGATGAATGCGATAAATTTGAAGATGCAATCTTAACCCGTATTGAAACATCTCCTGAAGATTTAGAAGGAATGAATATTGCTAACGGCATTTTAACTGCTAAAGGTGGTATGACATCTCACGCTGCTGTTGTTGCTCGAGGAATGGGTAAATGCTGTGTTTCTGGTGCAGGCGAACTAAAAGTTGACTATAAAGCAAGAACATTAACTATTAACGGAGTAACTTTCAATGAAGGCGATTGGGTTTCACTTAACGGCTCTACTGGTGAGTTATACAAAGATAAAATTGCTACTATTGATCCAGAATTAAGTGGAGACTTTGGTAGATTAATGGAACTTTCTGACAAATTCTCTCGTATGTACGTTCGCTGATGATGAGGCTGGTAGAATTGAAGCCCTTGCTAAATTATTACCTATACAAAGAGAAGATTTTGAAGGTATTTTTGAAGCAATGCACGATTTACCTGTTACAGTTCGTTTACTTGATCCACCTTTGCATGAGTTTGTTCCTCATGATCAAAAAGGTCAACAAGAAATGGCTGATGTAATGGGTGTTGATGTTAAAATAATCAAACAAAAAGTTGAAGATCTTTCAGAATTTAACCCAATGTTAGGTCATCGTGGTTGCCGTTTAGGAAATACTTATCCTGAAATTACAGAAATGCAAACACGTGCAATTATTGAAGCTGCCCTTAACCTAAAAAAGAAAGGTGTTAATGCACATCCTGAAATTATGATTCCTTTAACAGGAACTTATGAGGAAATGAAAATGCAAGAGGATATTGTTAGGGCTACTATTGCCAAAATCTTTGAAGAAAGAAACGATACAATTGAGCATTTGGTAGGTACAATGATTGAAATTCCACGTGCTGCATTAATTGCTGATAAGATTGCCGAATCTGCTGAATTTTTCTCGTTTGGCACAAATGACCTTACTCAAATGGGTTTTGGTTACTCTCGTGATGATGCAGGTAAATTCTTACCAATTTATATCGAAAAAGGTATCTTAAAACACGATCCGTTTGAAGTATTAGACCAAGAAGGAATTGGCCAATTAGTTGAAATGGCATGTGTGAAAGGTCGTAAAACCCGTCCGGGGATAAAGCTTGGGATTTGTGGTGAGCATGGTGGTGAGCCTTCATCAGTTGAATTTTGTCACCGTACAGGATTAGACTATGTTAGTTGTTCTCCTTATCGTGTACCAATTGCACGCTTAGCTGCTGCACAAGCTACTTTAAGGTAAATTTTAGTAATTGAATAATGATTATTGAGTCCAGTCTAAAAAGGGTGAAAAAGTACAATCTGAAAATCAGGATTTACCCCTAACCCTAAAGGGCGTCCTGATTTTCAGCAACTTCGCCCTTTAGGGTTGATTTGTGTTTGCATTAATAAATAATTTAAGAATATTAAAACCCTGCTGATTATTCAGTGGGGTTTTTTATTTTAAATGAAATTATCTACGCTTACGGCAAGGTATAACTTTTTTACCAAAGAGAACAAAGGCTAGTTTTAGACTAATAAGGTGGTTTCTAATTTCCGGCACATTACTACCTTTATACAGACTGCTCATACCATGTATGTATCTCAAATCCAGAAATATTTCACGCCACATCACACCGCCCCCAACTGAAACAGAAACATCAATATTATTGTAGGTATATGGAAAAAAAGTATCAGAATTTATTTCAAAATCATTGTCATACGCATGCACCTCGTTGCTATAACTGCTCAAATAAGATATCGACAACCCTCCTGTTATATAATAACTCAATTGCTCGGTGAATTTGGCTTTCCTATTGTTGTTTGGCCTTTTGCTAAAAGAAGCTTTAATCATTAACGGAACAGTCAAATAATCAAATTCGCCATTAACGGTAACTCTTGTGTCGAACCGAGGGTAATCTGTATATTCTGCACCTTTTTGTTCATACAAAGGTTCAGCCACGATTGAAATAATACTATTTATTCTATGTTCATAAAAAAAGCCAAATGCATACCCAATCCGGGGAATATTTGTTGATGGAAAATCCTTTCCGGTGTGATTAGACACATTTAACCCACTAGTAATACCCAAGCGATATTGTGCAGTAATTGTTTGAACTATTAACAGTAATACAAAACCAAGTATTATTTTTTTCTTAAACAACATCACTTTCTGTCTATTTTTTTTCTTTACCTAAACAATACTTTTAAAGTTTTCAGCCTAAATCACTTTCAAGGCTTTCGAAATCTTAAAACCCACTAATTTACAATATAAATGATTGGTTTTTAAGAGGCAAATGACGCAAAAGGCAGACTTTATGGACAAACACAAACTAGTCAAGAATTGTGTTAAGACTTAAACCTATTGAAAACATCCTGTTTCTGATATCTAAATCAGAATTTGTCCCTGTTAGATCTAACGGAACAAAGCCCAAATCATATCTAAGATTAACTTGTAAAACCTTTGATACTCTTCTCCGACTATTACTCCTCCTCCTTTTTTGAGTAAAGTAATGAATATAACCAAAACCTATTGATATTCCAATGTCATACATATTTATTGATTTTGGAAAATCAACATTTATATCTTTTGTATTTGTAATAACACCATATTTACTTTCTGATTTTTCCCAATTCTCTACTGCATTTACAGCATATGCTCCATATGCTCCAATCTTACCATAAAAATTAGTAAAATTTTCTTTTAAATAAACAGGGACCTGAATATAATCAAGTTTATAATCAGTTGTTGTTGTTATCACAGAAAGCCCGTCCTGAGTAACCCTTTTTCTGGTCATGCCTTGCATTGCGTACGAAATCCCGGTTTCAACCGAAATTATGTAATTAATGGGGAAATCTAAGGAGATATACGGATTAATCCCTACCCTTAAACTATTTTCGTCATTATCTTTATCTCCGGATAAACTTGACAGGCTGAGGCCTATATGCCCACCTATTAAAGCTTGGCCAAATACAATACCTGGTATTAATAACAACAGTAATATTAATGCAGATTTTTTATGGGCTGTAAACATCATTTTATATAATATTATCTAATATAACAAAAAAACGGCCAAAATAGATTTTTGTTTTAAATAATAGCTTTAAATATTTCAAATATACATACATTTTTTATTCTAGTACCATTTTTTTTCACAATTGCAAGCTTTATTAACTAAATGCTACTTTTCACATTTATATTAATACTGAAAATATGTACAATTCCCCACTTAAGCACTAAGGAACTGTTAAGGAATAAATTGACTAATTAAAGCGAAATTATTTTGTTCTTTAACAACTCGAAAAATTCTCTAATAGTGTACTATTTGAGGACTTTTTCTTAAATAGTCAATTTATTTCGATACAGTTCCTAAGTGCTATTTAATGTTCTTAGGCACAGGTGCAAATATCTTACAACATGCAAGTTGTGTAAAAGTAAATATACAACGGCGAAGCCCTCACCGAAGGTAATTAATTTTGAATGGGTACTTATCTAATCGGTTTAATATTTTTTATAAAATCAATATAATGTCACCAAGAACAACAGAACAAAACATAGAAATTAAAAAAGAAAAGCGGACCACAATTATTGATGCAGCTCTTGAAGTATTTGCAGAAAAGTCTTTTATGGGTGCATCTGTGAGCATGATTACAAAAAAAGCGGGTATTTCAAAGGGTTTACTTTATAATTATTTTGAAAGCAAAGAAGATTTGTTGATACAAATAATCCATGAAGGTTTTGATGAATTTGTGCATGTGTTTGACCCAAATAAAGATGGTGTTTTAACCACAGATGAATTTGAGTTTTTTGTTGATGAAACTTTTAGCTTATTAAAAAAGGACCTCCCCTTTTGGAAACTATATTTTTCAATTATTGTACAACCGGCTGTTATGGCATTGGTACAGGATAAATTAATGGAGTTTATAGGGCCTTTTATACAAACATTAGTTGAATATTATCAAAAAACAGGTGTCAAAAACCCAGAGGCCCATGCTATGTTGATGGGTTCTATCATGGATGGTGTCTCACTAAACTACATAATGGATCCGAAGAATTATCCTATTGAGGATGTGAAAAAAATTATAATCGATAAGTTTAAATAATTATTATTATGTACAAGAAAGTTTTAATTTTAACAACTGTTTTGCTTTTTTCAGTTTTAGTTTCGGCACAAAATGCTACAGAAATAATAAAAAAAGCCAACGATAAAGAAAGAGGTATTACCAATAAAGGCACAATGACTATGACCATTGTGAGGCCAACATGGCAGAGGACCGTGAAATTTAAGACTTGGGGTAAGGGGCGTGATTTTTCTTTAACCCTGATTACCTATCCTGCAAAAGAAAAAGGGCAAACCTTTTTAAAACGTAAAAACGAACTCTGGAACTGGAACCCAACCATTAGCCGGATGATAAAACTGCCACCCTCTATGATGTCGCAAGCTTGGATGGGCTCTGATTACACCAACGATGATATTTTAAAAGAATCATCAATCGTAGTTGACTATACACATAAGATAATTGGCAGCGAAAAAGTTTCAGGATATGAATGCCACAAAATTGAAATGATACCAAAAGAAGAAGCCGCCGTTGTTTGGGGCAAACTAATTAAATGGGTAAGCAAAAAAGATTATCTCCAACTAAAATCTGTTTATTATGATGAAGACGGTTACGTAGTAAAAACAGAGATTGGCCGAGATGTTAAAAAAATGGGGGGACGCTTATTACCCACAAAAATTGAGATACTGCCCGAGGATGAACCCGGCAATAAAACCCTTGTAATTATAAATAATATTGAATTCGATGTGCCGATGAAAGAAACATTTTTTTCGCAACAAATGATGAAAAGAGTACGATAAATTAAACATATAAGCAATGAATAATTTTAAAATAGCATGGCGCAATTTATGGCGCAACAAAAGAAGGACATTAATAACGGTATCGTCAATATTTTTCGGAGTATTTTTGGCTGTAATAATGAACTCGATGCAAGAAGGCTCATATTCTTCGATGATAGACAATGTTGTTAAGTTTTATTCGGGGTATATCCAGGTCCAAAATGAAAACTATTGGGATAAAAAAACAATAAACAATTCGTTTGAGATAAATAAAGAACTGACAGACGGAATAAAGGGTGTCAAAGAAATTATCGGATATACCGAAAGGTTAGAGTCTTTTTGTTTGGCATCGTCAGAAACAATTACAACCTAAAATTAAAGGTTGGCGATACCCTTGTAATTATTGGCCAGGGTTACCATGGAGCCAGTGCTGCCGACAAATACCCGGTTAAAGGGATATTGGAATTCCCATCGCCTGATTTGAGCAAAACCTTCATTTACATGGACATACAAGTTGCCCAAGAGTTGTTTTCAGCACCAAATAGGGTTACATCTATGGCCTTAATAGTTGAAAATCAACAATACCTTGATATAGCATATAAAAAATTAGTATCGCTTGTTAAAAAACCACTAACCCTAATGACCTGGGCAGACATGCAACCCGAACTGGTTCAGATGATTGACAGCGACAAGGCCGGGGGTGTTTTAATGATCAGTATTTTGTATATCGTTATTGGTTTTGGGATATTTGGGACAATAATGATGTTAATGGCAGAAAGAAAAAGGGAGTTTGCTGTTATGATTTCAATCGGGATGAAAAAAACAAAACTTATAATAATTGTGATATACGAAACAATATTAATTGGCTTGTTAGGGGTTATGTCAGGTTTTTTAGTAAGCTCGCCAATAATTGCTTATATGTCATTTCATCCAATACTGCTTGGTGGCGATGCTGCACAATGGATGATCGACATGGGGATAGAACCGGTATTTGCTTTTTCCATATCTCCAGATGTATTTGCAAAACAGGTTATTGTAATTTTTGCGATGGTACTAATTGTTGCTATTTATCCAATAAGCTCAATTGGAAAATTTAATGTCATAAAAGCTCTTAGGGGGCAATAATATACGATTGGCTATTGCTAGGTTTACTACTTACGGTTAAGCTAATAACCGAGAATCATATATTAGAAATTGTATATCTTGAATAAAAAACAATTAAAACTAAAATAAAATGGTGATTTTTTCAGTATCGTGGCGAAATGTATGGCGTAACAAACTAAGAAGTTTGGTTATAATTACAGCTATAGCAATTGGTGTTTCTGCCGGGGTTTTTATAATTGCATTTATGCAAGGAATATCTGACCAAAGAATTGAGTCAGCCATAAAAACAGAAATTTCTTTTATTCAGTTGCATAACCCTGAATTTGAAGAAGCCCAGGACATAAAAGCTTTAATTGAAAACGTAAGTGAAAAGAAAAAAAACATTTCTGAAATCCAGAATGTAAGCGGACAAAGCGAAAGGATTGTTATTAACGGGATGGCAGCTTCAGCCGAAACGTCTTCTGGTGTTAGGTTGTATGGCATTAATACCGAAGATGAATTTAAAGTAACCAATATTAACGAAAAGCTTTTACAAAGATTAACAATGTTTCCTGAAAATTCAGCTCACGAAATTGTCGTTAATCTTGATAATCAAGAGTTTGACAAAGTCGTAAAAGCTGATATTGCTACCTTGTTTCCTGAACTTGAAATAAAACTTTGGACAGAAATAAAACCTGAACTTGCTTATTTAACCGAAGTGATGGGTATGTATATGTACATTTTTGTTGGGATAATTTTATTTGCACTTGGTTTTGGTATAGTAAATACAATGCTTATGGTTGTATTAGAAAGGGTTAAAGAAATAGGTATGCTGCTGGCAGTTGGGATGAACAGGATGCGGGTGTTTAAAATGATTGTTCTTGAAACCGTTTTTTTATCGCTCACAGGTGGCTTTGCCGGAATTATTATTGGTAGCCTGGTATCGCAATATTATTCTGTAAACGCAATTGATTTGTCTATTTGGTCCGAAGGCCTTGGGGCAATAGGTTGGGGAAGCAAAGCCTACACAAATATTGACTTTGAAACGATAATTTCAATAACGCTTATGGTAATTGCTACAGGAATACTTGCAGCAATTTATCCTGCTAAAAAAGCTTTAAAACTTAATCCGGCAGATGCATTGAGAACAGAATAGGACAAGATAAAAGATAAAAGGAAAAAGATAAAAGATAAAAGGAAAAAGATAAAAGATAAAAGGAAGAATACTGTAATGAAAAACAATAAAAGATCAATGAGTCCAGTCTAAAAAGCCTTAATACGAGATTTTCTGCAACTTATTACCCCAACCCTAAAGGGCGAAGTCGCTGAAAATCAGGACGCCCTTTAGGGTTTTTGCTCTGGATGCGTAAGTTATATAACATGGATGTACCATTCGGCCATTAAAATACTTAAATATAAACGTATGAAAAATGATTTATTAGAACGACTATTTGATTTTGCCATTAGGGTGATTAAGTTCTTAAGAACATTGCCAGATAATCCTGAAACAAAAATCGTTAGATATCAATTAATAAAATGTTCAACATCAACGGGTGCTAATTATGAAGAAGCTCAAGCAGGTTCCTCAAAGGCAGATTTCACAAACAAAGTTAAAATTTCCTTACGTGAGATGAGAGAATCAAATTATTGGTTAAGAATTATTACCGCTCTTGAATTTAACAATATTAACAAAAATGAATTGGAATGGCTTCTCAATGAATCAAAAGAGTTAAAATTAATACTTGGTTCAATTGTCCAAAAATCCAGAAAGCAATGATAAAATAGGGCAAAAGATAGAAAGAGTAATATTGAGCTTAATTAAAATCAGAATAGTGGCTTCTATACTTTTGTCTTACACCTTTTGTCCTTTGCCTTGTTAACTAACTTTTGCCTTTTGTCTTTTATCTTTTAAAACTTGTTTGTACATATAAATTAATAAAATAACATAACATATATAATACACAATAACATGAAAATAATAAAAATAGAAAACATCACAAAAGTTTATACGGAAACAGAAGTTGAGGTACATGCTGTAAACGGGATTGATTTGAATTTTGAAAAAGGTGAATTTGCTGCTATAGTTGGCCCATCCGGTTCAGGAAAAACAACACTTTTAAATATGCTTGGGGGACTTGATAACCCTACCGCAGGTAAAATAACAATAAACAATACAGACATAAGCCATTTGTCTGGCTCTCAACTAATTGACTTTCGTTTATGGAACATCGGTTTTGTTTTTCAGGCCTATAATTTAATTCCAGTATTAACTGCAAAAGAAAATGTTGAATTTATTATGCACCTACAGGGTAGAAAAAAAGACGAACGGGATGCAAGGACCAAAGAACTGCTCGAAGCCGTTGGTTTAGGCGACAGATTAAAGAGCCGCCCATCGCAACTATCTGGTGGTCAACAACAACGGGTAGCAGTTGCACGTGCATTGGCCTCAAAACCTATGTTTGTACTAGCCGATGAACCTACTGCAAACCTCGATTCAAAATCTACCGAAAACCTTCTTGATATTATGGAACGCCTGAATAAAGAGGAGAATATCACCTTTATTTTTTCTACTCACGATGCTAGGGTAGTTAAAAAAGCGAGGCGCGTAATTACCGTTGAAGATGGAAAAGTGGTTTCAGATGTTCGTAAAAATGGAGGTGAGTAGTTGGGCGAAGATAGCTGATGCCCTTTCAGGGCTAGGATTTGGCTATCGATTATTCAATGGGCGTTGCCCATTGTTATTGCTTTTACCCTTTCAGGGTAATTCGGCGAATAATATTATCAGGGTGAAGCCCTGAAAGCAAAAAGATAGGGCAACGCCCTATTAGTTTACAAAAAACATTAAAACTAGCCCTGAAAGGGCATAAGCTAATAGATATGACTTGATAAAAATTAAAATACGAAACCCGAGGTAATATCAATCGAATAATATTACCAGGGTGAAGCCCTGAAAACAAAAAGATAGGGCAACGCCCTATTGATTTAGCAAAGAACATTAAAACTAGCCCTGAAAGGGCATAAGCAAATTAACTTAACTTAATTAAAAATAAAAGAATAATGCCACAATCCTTATCACATGTATATGTACATATCACCTTCAGCACTAAAAACCGTCAAAGCCTTATCGATGATTATATTAAAAATAAATTGTTTGAATATTTAGGTGGTATTTGTAAAAAGCTTGAGTGTAACCCTGTCGAAGTTGGCGGCCACAAAAAGGATATGGTATTTTTTCTGTAAACCCTTCTGAAATTGGTGTCGTAAAAAAGTATATCGAAAATCAGGAGGAACACCATAAAACAAAAACATTTAAGGATGAATATAGGGCATTTCTTAAAAAGTACAATGTAGATTATAATGAACGCTATGTATGGGATTGATGTGGCTGGCTGATGCCCTTTCAGGGCTAGGATTTG
>NBLH01000010.1 GCA_002084525.1 Bacteroidetes bacterium 4572_117
AGTAAATTTAATACTATATCTTTTGCGTAAACTTTTTCCGGTCGTTTTCCGTTTAAATTTATCTTAACAGATTTTGGGACTTTAAACCACACTTTACCTCGATTAAATGCCACAGCAATATCTTTATCGCCCATTCCTTGTCCAAAAGCGCCAATTGAACCAAGTATATTTGCATGTGAATCTGTAGTAACAGCCGTAGAGCCCGGATATGCAATTCCTTTCTCTATAAAAGTGTGGGTTCCGATACCTGCATCTATATCAAAAACTTTAAAACCTCTTTCTCTTGCAAAAACACGACACTTATGTTGATTTACAGCATATTTTTGATCTGAACCTGTAGGGTTTGTATCAAAGGTGAAAAAGGTTTTTTTAACATCATCTATTGTTAAGTTATTATCGAGTATGTTTTTTGCTACGTTAGGTCCGCCAAAATCACGCGCAGCCCTAGTATCTATCTCAATATCAACAATATCGCCAGGTTTAACTGTATCAAATTTCGAATGGTTTGCGATTATTTTCTCAATCAATGTCAATGAATTACCCATATTGCTTTAGTTTAGTTGCGAAAAAATTATTATAATTGCTTTAATATTTATTGGATAAAATTATATGTATTTTTATAGGGGACAAATTTAGTCTATTTTTTAGTTTGAAAAAATGATTATTACAAAATCAAAACGTACTATTAAACATAATTAAATATAAACGGATGAAACTATTAATGATATACTCAAACAAGTTCGGTTATAACCCAGCCTTAAAAAATTTGGAAAATGCAGAAGAAATTACCGAAAAAAAAAGCTTTGAAAACTGCCTTGTGGCTTTTATTCAAGCTGAAGAGAAAGATGAGGGAAATATGCTTTCAATAGAAAAAAAACTAGTGAAGAACCTGAAATGGGCAGCAAAAAAAAATGAAACAAACTTTGTGGTTTTACACTCCTTTGCCCATTTATCAGAGAGCAAGGCAAGTCCCGAATTTACAAAAAATCTTTTTAACAATGCCGAAACACGTTTGCAAAATGCTAACTATCAAACTGCACAAACGCCATTTGGTTATTTTCTTGACTTAGAAGTAAATGCCCCGGGTTATTCATTGGCCAGGATATTTAAAAGTTTATAAAAAGGGCTGTAAAGCCCCTTTTATTCTTATTAACCCATAATATCTACTAAGAAAAATTTTTTTATTCTCAATACGGTAAAGGTATACGCAACTTCTGTTAACACTATTTAACAAACATTAATAAATGTTAAATTTTTTATATCTTTGGACATGGAAAGAAAAATAAAAGAAGCAACAGAACTAATTAAAAACTCAAAACACGCAGTTGCATTTACTGGAGCAGGGATTTCTGTAGAAAGTGGTATCCCACCGTTCAGGGGCAATGATGGCTTATGGAACAAATACGATCCAATTGTACTAGATATTAACTATTTTCATACTAACACAAATGAAGCATGGGAGGTTATACGGGAACTTTTTTACGATTTTTTCGGTAAGGCAAAGCCCAACCCTGCTCATGTTGCATTAGCCGACTTAGAAAAAAAAGGCCTACTAAAAGCAATAATCACTCAAAATATTGATAATCTGCACCAAGCAGCAGGAAGTAAGCTTGTGTATGAATTCCATGGTACTGCAAGTACAATGGTTTGTACAAAATGCAAGAAAAAACATAATTCATCGGGTATAGATTTAAAAATTTTGCCCCCAACATGCAACGAATGTACTGGTTTATTAAAACCTGATTTTATCTTTTTTGGGGAAGGGATACCAGAACAAGCAAACAAATTATCGTTTAAGGCTGCGGAACAATCAGATGTTTTTATTGTTATTGGGACAACCGGCGAAGTAATGCCGGCATCAATGTTACCAAGTGTTGCAGAAAAAAGCGGTGCTAAAATTATTGAAATTAACACAGAGCCATCAAATTTTACGCATCAAATTACAGATATTTTTTTAGAGGGGAAAGCTGGTGAAATCCTACCCCGAATAATTTCAGGTCTTTTATAGTTAAGTTAATTTGTTAACATCCAAAGTTTTGTGGCTTTTCGGCTTTGCCAAAAACAAAAAATTAACGGAGTATAGCTAATCGTTCCTAAACAAAAAAGGATAGAATGGTAAAAGTAGCAAAAACTACACTTGCAATTCCGTTTGTAGTAAAAAAGGCGAGGTTTACTTTAGAAAGGTCATTGATTTTAACAATTGTATGCTGATAAAATAGTAACCCAATAAAAATTATTGCACCAACCCAGTACCACAAGGCAAATCTGGCATATAAACCTGCGATTATTATCAGGACTGCGGCCAAAAAATGTAAAACCCCTGATATTATCAGTGCATTTTTTTTGCCCACCCATGCAGGAATTGAATTAAGTGATTGTTGTTTGTCGAATTCGTCATCTTGCAAAGCATAAATAATATCAAAACCGCTGGTCCAGAAAAGTACGATAAATGAAAAAATAAGCGGGACAATATCGAATTTGCCTGTAACCGATAAGTATGCACCGATAGGAGCCAAGGCCAGCCCTATACCAAGCACGAAATGGCAAAGAAAAGTAAACCTTTTTGTATAACTATATCCTAAAACCACCAATAAAGCAATAGGCGAAAGAAAAAAAACAAGCTTATTAATAAACAATGTTGTTACAATAAACAATATGGAATTTATTATTACAAAAAAAATGGCTGATGTTGAACTAAGTTTGCCTGATGGTATTTCTCTTTGCTTGGTACGAGGATTTAACTTGTCAATATCTTTATCAATATACCTGTTGAAAGCCATTGCTGAATTTCTGGCAAAAACCATACATAAAACCACAAATAAAAATATCAACCAATTAATTGAATATCCGGCATATTGAGTGGCAAGAAAAAAACCTATTAAAGCAAACGGGAGGGCAAATATTGTGTGGCTAAATTTTACAAGTAGTAGATATTTTTTTATAAAATCCATTTTTTTTGTTTATAAAAGTAAAAAGCCTAATCTGTATAAGTTACTAAATTTATATCCAAATCGCTTTCATCCATATAATCTTCTACTTCTTCCTGAATAATTTCGACATCAATATCACGGCTATACCAATTTACTTCAACTTGTCCACCTTTTTCTTCATACAGTTTCAGTAAATCAAATATATCAAGTATTGACCGCGAACTAGAAGTATTGTAATAAGTTAACTTAATATTTAATTCAATTGGTTTATTCTCCTCTCTGAAAAACTGATCAAGCCACTCAAGTAGTGGAAGATAAAATTCTGTTGTATCTTCAAGAAAAGATTTGCCTGAAATTGAACAAACACCTGTTTCTGCGTTAAAATCAATCTTTGGTATGTAATAATTACCGATTTCAGCTTGAATATGTAAATTTTCCATTTTCAAAAATATTTGAAATTATTATTTTTATACAATATAACAATAATATGCTAAATTCCATATTTATTTGCAATTTTTTTTAATAATTGTATGAATAACTTGTTTATAACTGCAAATAAATTGGCTTAAAAGCTATTTATAATTTAGAGTTTTTTATTCTTATATTTTTATCCCCACAACTGTTATATCGTCAATTTGTAATTCGCTACCTTTATGGGTAACAAGTGCATCCTCAATTGAATCTTGTTGATAAATTATTGGCTTATTTTTAATGTCTTCCAATAGTTTCATGAAATTTCGCCTTCCATATTTTCGTCTATTAGGCGATTGAAGGTCAAAAATCCCATCAGTAGTTAAATAAATATAATCGCCTTTATTTAAATTTAAAGTATGTGTAACAAAAGGTTTTACTGGTTTTTTCCTTAAACGTGCCCTTCCGCCAATTCCACGAACTGTACCTTTAATATGGTTTATTTCATTATTTGTTGAATAAAATAATGGGCGTTTAGCTCCGGCAAAATTAATTTTACTTTGTCCATTTTTATTGTGTTGAATTGTACAAATACATATATCCATCCCATCATTATTAGAAGTTTCGTCCTGTGTTAAAGCAATACGGAGGTTCTCATCAAGATGTTGTAAAATTTCGGCAGGATTTATGATTTTACTTTCATTTACTACCTCAACTAAAAGTCTGTTACCAATCATTGACATAAACGCACCTGGCACCCCATGTCCGGTACAATCAATAACAGCAAAAACACTGGTGTTGCTTTTTTCAAAATGTGTAAACCAATAAAAATCACCTGAAACTATATCTTTAGGCTGAAAAATAATAAACGATTCAAAATATTTATCAATATTTGTTTTAATCGGTAATATTGCCTGTTGAATTGTTCTTGCATAGTTGATACTATCTATAATTTTTTTAGTTTTTTTCTCAATTTCTTCGTTTTGAAATTTTAACCTGGCATTTGTTTTTCGTTTCGACCTATAATTTCGATATACAACCACAAACAATACAATAAAAAAGAGCAATCCTGAAATAGAAAACAGCAGCATTAGGTTTTTGTTTTCTATTTCCATTTCCTGGAGGTTTATTTTACTTTTGGCTTTTTCTATTAGCTTCTCTATCGTTTCTATTTTGCTCTTCCTCTTTAATAACTGTTCTTTGTCTTTATCCGATTTTGCATTTATTGAGTCAAGGGCTAATTGCAATTTGACCGACTTTACAAACTCTTCATTAAACTTCACAACGAATCTTAAATACAATAAACTATCTTTCTTTGTTTTATTTGCGTTTTGTTCCAGTTTTTGTATAGTTTCCTGATATTTTTTAATGTCTTTACGGTTATAAAAATCTTTATCTTTTATGCCAACCCTTTTTAAATCAGCTTTGTTAAGTGAATATGCTTGATTTTCTTTTGAATTTTCCGATATATCCGGTATCTTGAAATATGCTTCTGCGAGAATTTCAGCTGATTTTAGTTTTGCCGTAGTTATAATTAATTTGGCTTCTTGTTCAGATAAGGATAACATGCTTTCGATTTCAATTAAAGCTTGTTGATATTTGGAATTTAATCTCGTTTTTTCATCAGGGCCAAGGTTTTTGTTTAACTTATTAATCTCGGTTTTCTTTTCTGATATTTCTTTTCTTAAGTCAGCTTCTTTATCCTCTGAATTTTTCACATTATCAGAAAAAATTGCATCGTTTTTTGTAAAAGTGCCATTTTCATTAATAGCAAAAGCGGCATCGTATTTTCCAGATTTTCCTGAAACCAAAACTTGTTTAGAATTCAAATTGAAAACAATGGGTTTTGTTATTATACCATTACTCTTTGATTTATCCAAAATGGTAGATATTAGGACCTTTTTTACCGAAAACCCTGTTTTTTCAAATGCAAGAATATATTCTTTTTGGGTTTTTAAATTAACCCTAAATTTACCAGTACTACTTGTTTTTGTACTATCAATAAATCTGGCATTTTCATAAACAATTACTTTTGCATTTTGCAAAAGTTTGCTATCGACCATTAAAACGCCCTTTAAAATAAAATTACTTTGGGCTTTTAGAGGAAAAATAACCAAAACTACCAATACAAACAAAACTACTCTTTTGTTTAAGTGTAATTTACGCATAATACAATAAAGGCTACATTATTAAATTAAAGTTTAAATTTAGTATAATTAACTTAAATCAAAACAATTTATATAGATATTTATTATTAAAATTTAGTAACACAAAATATAAAAGCTATTCTTATGCTACATGTAAAGTTTTAATTAATACTTTTGCTGTTAATTTAACTTTTAGCAAATAATAATGTTTGAATTGTTTTCACATGGATATATAGCCCTTTTTATAATAATTGCCTTTGGGATGATTATTGGGAGGATAAAAATATTTGGCTTTTCGTTTGATATTTCAGCGGTAATTTTTGTGGCTTTGTTGCTTGGTCATTATGGGATGATTGTACCGGATGATTTTATGAAATTTGGATTGTTGCTATTTATTTTTACTATTGGGATACAGGCAGGCCCAGGTTTTTTTGAAGCCTTTCAGAAATATGGTAGGTCGCTTATAATCACTACATTGCTGGCATTGCTTAGTGCATCTGTTATGTTGGTTTTTATATCAAAAGCACTAAATATTGATCCAGATCTTGCTATCGGTATTTTTAATGGTGCGCTAACCAGTACACCGGGCTTGGCAGCTGCTATAGAAAGTACAAATTCGCCATTGGCAACAGTTGGTTATGGTATTGCTTATACTTTTGGGGTTGTTGGTGTTATTTTATTCATTAATGTTTTACCTGCAATTTTTAAAGTGAAAATAGAGGATGAGGAGCGTGAATATCAGAATAATATACAAAAAGAAAACCCTGAGTTATTTAGCCAGTCCCTATTAGTTGAAAACCCAAACCTCGATAATAAGAAAATCTCTGAAATCAGGATTAGTGAAATGGCTAATGTAGTGCTAGCAAAAGTATTGCATAAAGGTAAAGTGTCAGCCGTGAAAAAGGATACCAAGATATATTCTGGTGATATAATAAAAATTACTGGATCAAAAGAAGCTATTGCACAGGCAAAAATTGTTATTGGAAAATCTAGTACAACTGAGTTTCCGCTAGCAAATGAAATTGTAACAGAATGGGTGCTTGTTACAAACAAACAAATAGTAAATAAAAAATATAGCCAACTTAATTTAAGTGGTAATTATGATGCCACCATACTTAAAATTAAACGTAGCGGAATTGAAATCAGCCCTAAATCTTCAAGTGTTTTTAAATTTGGCGACCGTTTACAAATTACAAGCGGCATACATGGTATTGCTTTGGTTAAAAAAGTTTTAGGTAACGATACAAAAAGGCTTTCGCATACTGATTTTCTTCCTATTGCATTAGGTATATTGCTGGGGTTTTTAATGGGCAACATCGATATACCAATAGGTAATTTTAGAATTAACCTTGGGATGACAGGCGGAACCCTTGCCGCAGGGATCCTATTAAGCCGACTTGGTAAAACGGGGCCAGTAATATGGTCAATGTCAGGATCTGCAAATCAACTGTTAAGGGAGTTAGGCTTATTGTTGTTTATGGCAGCTGTTGGCACAAAAGCTGGGGCTACATTTGTTGAAACAATGCAAACTTATGGTTTTGAACTAATTATTGCAAGTGTACTTATAGCAATAACCCCAATTATTTTTGGTGCTATTATCGGGAAATTAATATTTAAAATGAACTTTTTAACGCTTTTAGGCGTTATTACAGGTGCAATGACCAGCACCCCAGGCTTAGCTGTTGTTAATGCAAAAAGCAGTATCAATGCTGCACCCATTGCCTATGCAACCGTTTATCCGATAGCTTTGGTTTATATTATTATTGCATCGCAATTGTTACCAAAACTTATTTGATTGCCTTGAAACAGCATAACTTGAAAGTTAGGAGCTGGAGTTTACAGTTTTAGGCTACCGTCTCCTGGTTTTATGTTTTATTTCATTTGATGGTTTAATAATATATGAACCCTATTCCGCCGGAAACTTGTAATTGTTTCAAATTAAACCTAGCAGGTTTGAATTAATCGTTATTTTGTAATTGGCTGTGTTACAAGCGATTTAATGTACCTAAACCTGCTAGGTTAGCGTCATATTATGCTTGAGTTGACATTAGTGTTAACTCACACGTCAAGTTTAGGGTAAATATGAGACTGATACTTTAGCCATTAGCCATTAGCCATTTGTCATTTGCCATCGTCATTCGCCATTATTTATTCCCACTCAATAGTTGCTGGGGGTTTTGAGCTGATATCATAAACTACCCTGTTAATCCCTTTTACATTATTTATTATTTTATTTGAAATAGTTGCCAAAAACTCATATGGCAGGTGCGACCAGTCTGCGGTCATCCCATCGGTTGAACCAACTGCCCTTAAAGCTACAACCCTTTCATAAGTGCGTTCATCGCCCATAACGCCAACAGATTGTACTGGCAAAAGCATGGCTCCTGCTTGCCATACTTTGTCGTATAAGCCGTTTTCTTTTAACCCTGAGATAAAAATATGGTCAACTTCCTGCAAAATTTGAACCTTTTCGTGCGTTATATCGCCAAGTATCCTAATTGCTAAGCCAGGCCCTGGAAAAGGGTGCCTGTCAAGCACAAAATCAGGGATCTTCATGGCACGGCCAATCCTACGGACTTCGTCTTTAAATAATAACCTTAATGGTTCAACTACTTTAAGTTTCATAAAATCGGGCAAACCACCCACATTGTGATGTGATTTTATAGTTGCTGAAGGGCCTTTTACCGAAATTGATTCAATTACATCGGGATAAATAGTCCCTTGGGCTAACCACTTAACATTCTTTAATTTATGGGCTTCTTCATCAAATACTTCGATAAATTCACCACCTATAATTTTCCTTTTTTCTTCGGGCTCTGATATTCCTGCAAGCTTTTTCAGGAAGCGTTCTTTTGCATCGACACCAATAACATTTAAGCCAATTTTTTTGTAGGTTTCAAGTACTTCTTCATACTCTTTATAACGCAGCAGTCCGTTATCAACAAAAATGGCTTGTAGGTTATTGCCAATTGCTTTTTTTAGCAATACCGCAGCAACCGATGAATCAACACCACCTGAAAGACCCAAAACAACCTTGTCGTTACCAAGTTTTTTCTTTAATTCGGCAACAGTGCTTTCGACAAACGAAGCAGGTGTCCAGTTTTGTTGACATTTGCAAATGTCAACAACAAAATTTTGTAAAATTTGCTTCCCTTCTGTTGTATGATAAACCTCAGGATGAAATTGTATACCATAGCTTTGTTCACCTTCAATTTTAAAAGCTCCTGCTTTTACATCATTTGTGCTGGCTATAATGTAGTAATTGTCAGGTAGTTTAGCAATTGTGTCTCCATGCGACATCCAAACCTGTGTATTGATTGTTATATTTTTGAGCAACTCGTTTTTAATATCGATAAACTGTAGGTTTGCCCTACCATACTCCCTGTATTTTGATGGTAAAACCTCGCCACCATAATTATGGGCCAAATGCTGTGCGCCATAACAAACACCTAAAAGTGGGAATGCTTTTTTAATTCCGGATAAATTTGGCATAGGTGCTTGTTTATCACGAACAGAAAATGGGCTGCCCGATAAAATATATCCTTTTATGCTTTCATCTCTTTCCGGTAAATTATTGTATGGATGTATTTCGCAATACACATTCAGCTCACGTATACGCCTAGCTATAAGTTGGGTGTATTGTGACCCGAAATCTAGGATAATAATTTTTTCTTGCATTTTCTTAAAATTAATTTGTTGGCATATTGGGCATTAGAAAATTAGTCATTGGTATTTAATGACAATTTCCAAATGACCAATGACCAGTTACCAATGACCAATAACCATGTTTTATTTTTTAAATTTTTTCAAAATGTCCTTTACAGCATCTTTGTGTATGGTAAAGCCCATCATTTTTAGTTTCACATAATCGCTATTAAAAAAGTAATATCCAAATTCTGCTGCTTTTGGGTCATTGTTTCTCGAACCCGAACTTGAATCTTTTATCAAATACCACTTTTTACCATCTTTTTCTAACCAACCTACCATATGCATGCCATGGTCATCTGTTGTACTTTCATTCGAAAACCTAAATTGGCGGGCATCTTCGTTTATATATTCAGCAGGGATATCAAAAGTAGGGATAATTGCACATTGTGTTTTACGTACAAAACCAGCTTCCGAAACATCGCCGCCAATGCTCATTGTATAACCTTTTTTAATAGCTTTTTCAATAATATCCATATAAATGTTTAAAGGTACATTGTAATAATCTTTGTTGTGCCACCAGTTATCAGGTACTTTATATTCAACTTGTTTCCAGTAAGGCTCCTGTACATAAGATAAAATCTCCACAAAATCATTGGGGTTTAGTTTTGCATAATCGTTCATGTACGAAATAGGGGTGTATTCTTTGCCCTCGATTGTGAATTTTGCCGGAGGTTCGCCAATATGATGGCCCATTATACTTTTAATTGTGGCTATAACTGCTTTTTCGTTCCAGTTATTCGATTCTTTAACAGATTTTAAATAAGCCTTCATTTCTTTGAACATTACGGCATGGCTATGATATTTTCTTCCGAATTTTAAGCCTGAATATTCAGATGCCGGCACAAGCCCATGTTCTTTCATTATTCTTGTAACTGCGTTACCCTCAGATCCTTGCGAAAATAATGATTTACCCCTAGTTTGAACAAAACCCCTTGCTTTGGCAACATATTCCCAATAAACAATGTATGGTTCAGATAGCTTAACTTTCTTTTTATTGATCCTGAAAATTTCTGATTCTAAAAACGAAATTGTGGAATATGCCCAACATGAACCTGCGTTTCCTTGCGAAATAACACCCTGTGCCCAAACACGTTTATACAGGTCAACTTTATTAGGTAAATCCAATTTGCTTTGATCCATTTGAAAATGCCTGTAAGCATCCTTTTTTTCAATTTTAGCTTTAACATTGCTAACATCTTTAAGGATAAAATTTTGATAAAAACCAGGTGCATAATCCCTAAACATGCTTTTATCTTTTTTTTGGGCAGATACTGACCAACTAATCAATACAATAATTATTAAAGTGATTTTTTTCATAATAAAAATTTTAAATTTCTCTTTTTAATTCTATACTGTAGGTTTTTCCTTCAACAACCGATTCTGTATTTTTAAAAATTTCTTTTGCTTCTTTTTCAAGTATGTTTACATTATTATATCTTGATGAAAAATGCCCTATCAATAATTTATTAACTTTGGCTTCGTTTGCAATTTGTGCTGCTTGCTTTGCTGTA
Organism: Bacteroidetes bacterium 4572_117; assembly: GCA_002084525.1. Taxonomy (GTDB): domain Bacteria; phylum Bacteroidota; class Bacteroidia; order Bacteroidales; family NBLH01; genus NBLH01. The sequence continues at coordinate 10,708 of NBLH01000010.1, forward strand.
GAGTGGAATGTTTTTTTTGCCATTTCTGCCATATCTTCAGCAAAGGTAGCCTCGTGATACAAAATATCAACCTCACTAATATATTTAACAATTTTTTGGTAATAAGCCGTATCAGAACAAAAAGCGTAAGCCCTGGGTTTATAAGCAGTATAGGTTAATAGCTCATTTTTCAATAAACGTTCACCATCCCACAAATAGTCGTTCCCCTCCTTAATCGATTTTATATCCTTAATTGATAGGTTGTATCTTTTAATAGCATCTTTACGTAAATTTAATTCGCGTTTTTTTTCTTTAAACAAAAACCCATTTGCTGGTATCCTGTGTTTTAGAGGAAACGTGCTCACAGTCAGATGTTTGTCTTCATACAGTGCCAGTTCCTTATTGTAAGGTATTACATGAAAAGCTATATCAAAATTGATGCTATTAGAAGAGAATTGGCAATCAATAATTTTCTTGAGCCCTGCATGTGCATAAACGTGTAAATCTGCTTTTCTCCCTAATAAAGAAAACGTTGAGATTAGCCCAAACAAGCCAAAATAATGATCTCCATGCAAATGGCTTATGAAAATATGGTTGATTTTTGAAAACCTTAGGTGGAATTTTCGTAATTGTATTTGTGTGCCTTCGCCACAGTCAATTAAAAAAAAACGCTCACTTGAATTAATCAAATGAGCGGTAGGAAATCGTTTTGTGGTTGGTAAGGCTGAACTGCTACCAAGTACTGTAACTGAAAATGTCATAAACTAACTTTAAACAATTAGTGTTTAAAATCCTTTTTTCATTTCCTGCTCAATAAACTTTTCTGAATCTTCAACATTATCCTTAATATTAAGAACAGTATCAAGCTGAGAAATTGTTATTAATCGTTCTACGGCAGTTTGTAAACCGGTCAACACAAAAGTTCCTTTTGAGTTTTTACAAAGTCGGTTCGCAACTAATATTGCACTTAGCCCAGATGAATCACAATATCTACACTCGCTTAAGTCAATTACCATATTTTTTTCACCGTTTCCGGCAATTAAAACTAGTTCTGATTTCAAAGCAGGTGCTATATTGGTATCTAATTTTTCAACTAAAACTTTAATAACTGTATGATTTTCTTCTTTTTGAATATCATATTTTTTATTCTCAGTGTCCATATTTTTTTATATATTAAGTCAACAAATTTCTATTCAGATGTTAAAAATACAAATAGTAATTTAATTCTCCTAATTACTTTTCAATTTTTTACTTACCACCTTCAAGTTTTTCTTTTAAAGCTGCTAAATCAGTAATATCTCCAAGTGTTGTTTTTTCAATATTAAGATTAACTTTCTTCGATTTAGCTGTTTCTTTCCTTGGTTCAGATTTTTTCTCTATTTCATAAGTTTTTGTATGAGAAAGAATAATCCTTTTTGCAGTTTTTGAAAACTCCATTACTTTAAAATTAAGTTTATCATCAACTTTTGCAATTCCGCCATCTTCTTTATTGATATGCTTTAAACCTGCAAAGCCTTCAACACCATATGGTAGGGCAACTAATACACCTTTTTCAATTTTGTTTGTAATAGTACCTTCGTGAATAGAGCCGATAGTGAAAATTGACTCGAATACATCCCATGGGTTTTCTTCAAGTTGTTTATGACCAAGACTTAATCTTCTGTTGTCTTTGTCAATTTCTAAAACAACTACTTCTATTTTTTCACCAATTACTGTAAATTCAGCAGGGTGTTTGATTTTTTTAGTCCATGAAAGATCAGAAATGTGGATTAATCCATCTACCCCTTCTTCAAGTTCTACAAAAACACCAAAATTGGTAAAGTTTCTAACTAAAGCTTCGTGTTTAGAGCTAATTGCATATTTGTTTTCAACTTCAATCCAAGGATCTGGTTTAAGTTGCTTAATACCAAGTGACATTTTTCTTTCTTCACGGTCAAGGGTTAAAATCTCTGCATCTACCTCATCACCAACTTTTAAGAATTCTTGTGCGCTTCTTAAATGCTGCGACCACGACATTTCAGATACATGTATTAAACCTTCAACACCCGAAGCAATTTCAATAAATGCACCATAATCAGCTAGCACAACAACCTTGCCTTTAATTCTGTCACCAACTTTCATATTTGCATCCAATGAATCCCATGGATGTGGTGTAAGTTGTTTCAACCCTAATGCGATACGTTTTTTCGCATCGTCAAAATCAAGTATAACAACATTTAATTTTTGGTCAAGTTCAACAATCTCTTCCGGATGCGAAACACGTCCCCATGAAAGGTCAGTAATATGGATAAGCCCATCAACACCACCAAGGTCGATAAATACACCATACGATGTAATATTTTTAACGGTGCCTTCGAGTACTTGCCCTTTTTCAAGTTTGGCAATAATTTCTTTCTTTTGTTGTTCAAGTTCAGCTTCAATAAGCGCTTTATGCGAAACAACAACGTTTTTAAATTCGTGGTTTATTTTAACAACCTTGAATTCCATAGTTTTTCCAACGTAGATGTCATAATCACGAATTGGCTTAACATCAATTTGAGATCCTGGTAAGAATGCTTCAATTCCGAATACGTCTACGATCATACCACCTTTGGTCCTGCACTTAATGAAACCTTTAATGATTTCTTCTTTTTCAAGAGAGTCGTTAACCCTATCCCAAGATCTAAGGGCGCGTGCTTTTTTGTGTGAAAGTACCAATTGGCCATTTCTGTCTTCTTGGCTTTCAACAAATACTTCAACTGTATCCCCAACTTTAAGTTCTGGGTTATACCTAAACTCGTTTAAGCTTACAATACCTTCCGATTTATAGCCGATATTTACAACTACTTCGCGACTAGTTAGGCCTAATACAGTCCCGTCTACTACTTCGTTTTCATTAATTGTTGATAATGTCCCTCCGTAAAGATTTTCGTATTTGTTCCTTTCTTCAGCAGAGTAGCCATCCTGTTCTTTTTCGTAATTGTCCCAGTCAAATTCTTCTTCTTCAACTAATACCGATGGTTCTTTTTTTGTTTCAACAACGGTTTCTTCAACAACAACGGTTTCTTCAACAACAGCAGTTTCAACAACAGCAGTTTCTTCAACATTTACTTTTTCTTCTACGGTTTCTTTGTTTTCAACTTCTGTTTCGTTAACAATTTCTTCTTGTTTTTTTTCAATTTCTTGATTTTCAACAGAGTTTGTTTCTTCGATGTTTTTTTCTTTTTCGTCCATGTTCTTTTAAGTACTTAAATTTTAGTAAGTTTGACAATATGTATAGATAATTTTGAAAGTGCAAATGTAAGACAATAATTCTAAACACACAATATATTACAATCACATGCTTAAGTTTTAAACCCTTAACCCTTAATTTAATATAAAAGCTTAATAATCACTTAATTATATAAAAAACATCCTATGAGTGTAAGCTGCTGATATTTAGGGCGTTACAAAACATTATAAATGAATTTATGCCACATGTACATCATTATAATTGTTTTTGAGCAGGTTTTTGATTTTTTAATTCCTTTTGCTGATACCTTTGAAATACATATAATCAAGATAATATAAAACGCGTAAAGAAATACTGTTTGTTTGTGGTGAATCCAACGTTTTTTGTAAATTATCTAGGTAACTATCAACAATTTCGTCAGAATCAGAAAAAATTGAATTTTTCCATACGAGTGATAATTCGCTACCCGGTGCGAATATCCACCTAAAACTTAAATCAATAGTGAAATAATTAAAGTTTATATCATTGGCCTCATTATAATCATTTTCATCGCTTAATGTGCCATCGGTGTTTAAAGTGTAAAATTTATTGTATTTTACTGTTGACCAATAATGCCTTAACCTTAAATTTGCCGACATGTTTTCATTAAATATATACCTGCTATTAATGGTGTTTTCTATACTAATCCTATCCCTACGTCCAAAATAAATTGTTTCTTCATCGTCGGTCATATCAACATAGCCAATATCACTAATGTTATTGTCAAATTCGGTGCTAATGGTAAATAATAACCTATCGTTTGGCCTGTACCTAGGTTCTAATTCAATAGTAAACCCTTTGCTATCATAGTTATTTGGCAATTTTGTGCCAAGTTCAATGTTTAATGCTAGTTTTTTTCTGTAATCAGTTGATGCCCACGTATAAACTCTTTGAGATGCAGGTTCGATATATAATCTCCCATCAACACGGGCTTCAAAATAATCATGGAATTCATACGGGGCAAGCCCAATGTAAAACCCCCATGAAAAATGGTTTTTAAAGGTCATATTGGAGTTAAATGATATATATGAATCAGTGTATTTTTTTTGTTTATATAGTTGTGAGTAACCAATAGAAAGATGGTTGTACATGCTTAATAAGCGCCAAAATGGCTTATAAATATTATAAGAAAAATTAGCACTGGAATTTATTTCGTTATTGTTCCTTAAAAAACCCATGTCATTTGGGTTAAATTTATCGTTTTCAATACGGTTCCTTACCGAAAACCTAAATTGCCCGCTTGATTTTGAAAAAACAAATTGCGAATAAAACCCTAATTCCGGTTTTGACGAATTATCCCAAATCTGGCTTACAGCCCCCTTTGCAAATAATTGATAAGTTTTTTTCTTATTGTATAGGCTTAATTCTGTGCCTGTTACATTTGCATAGTATTTGTCTTCAAAGCGCGAAAGGTTTGTGTTGATAATGCTTGCATATGAATTGTTTTTGAGGTTTTTGTCAAAAACCAATACATTATAGTTAGTAAAAGGCTGGGTTATTTCTTTTCTTTCTATGTTTGTTTCTGTGTTTTTAATCGTGGCATAAGTATTTAAGGTCATACCATTTAAAAAACCCACTGCCAAGCCTTTTGGCGATCTTCCCGAAACTTTTGTGGCGTTAATTAGTTGGGTAACCGAAGGGTTTTTGGTTATTTCTTCGTTTTCACCAAGTTCATCTTCCATTTCCCAAAAATTGTTTGGGGTTCTTCCAATCCTACGGCTATAAAAAATATCAGCTCTTTCAAACAATTCGGTGCCTTCTGTAAAAAATTGCCGTTTTTCGTCGTAAAATACTTCAAATGGTGAAAGGTTCAGTTCTACATCATCCGATTGTATCTGCCCAAAATCAGGGACCAACATCATATCCAAAGTATAACTTTCGTTTATCCCATATTTTAAATCTAAACCACCACGGTAAAAATTTGTCCAACTTGAACTTTCTTCATTGTTTTCAACATATGCTGATACATAAGGAGTAAAAGATAATCGTAGTGGTGGGGATATGTTTTCAATTCCGTTAAGTTCACCTTGTTGAGTAATCCACCCTTGTTTTGTGAGGTCGATAAAGCTCCAGGTAGATTTTTCGCGAAACCGTTCAATGGTCCTAATAATATTCAAACCCCATTTCTGGATATTTTTTTTAGGAAACCTGAGTGCTGAGTAAGGGATCTTATATTCAACAATCCAACCGTTGTCAACTATCTGGGTTTTGCTTTTCCAAACTGCGTCCCAATTTGTGTCTTCAGGACCATTTTCCTGACCTTTTACATCAACCTGAACATTTACAGGTGTTACTAAGAAACCAAAAGTGTTTATCCCGTTATTAAAGGGATCAATAAATAAACCAAACATATCTGAAGAACCGTAACCATCCCTGGGTGTATATTGTTTCATTATGCTGTCCGAGTGGTTGTCGTATAGCATTGCAGCAATATATATTGCTTTATCATCATAAACAATTTTTACCTCTGTTGGGTAACTTGCCCTTTTGCCATTATTAGGTCTTAATTGTGTAAAATCTTTTGCCGGCGGAACGTTTTTCCAGCAATCGTCATCTAAAACTGCATCAATTTTAGGTGGGGTGTTAATCCTAATTGCATTTATTTTTTTAATTGAATCTTGTGCCCAAAGGTTTGTATAACAAAATAGCACAATAAGGGGTAGTAAATAGTATTTTTTCATTTAATGCAATAGTTTTTTAGTACATAATAGTTTTATTGTATTACAACCCCCACAGTATAATACATTTGAATTGTTTCGCCTTATCAATTTTCTTTTTCTTCCTTTTTTTCTTCAAGCACACCTGCCCGTACTTTAGAAATTGTATCTAAACCACTCAATACCTCAATATTTATACCATCAGATATGCCTGTTTCAATTGCTAGTTGTTCAAATACTTGATTTTCTTTCTGCAACATAACAAAAGCGGTGTCGTTTTTAAATTCAATTAGGCTTTCTTTAATAGTTATTACACTATCTCTTTTGTCTAAAACTATATCGGCATTTGCACTATAACCCGCACGAATAAATTGTGTTTCTTTTAGTTTTACGTCAGCTTTAATTTCAAATTGAATGGCACCGTTTTCTTCAATACCCTTTGGCGAAATGTACTCCAATCTTGCATAAAAAGTATCATTTTCAATTGCACCGATCCTTAACATCAAGTCCATGCCTTGTTTTATTTTCCCAACTTCGGTTTCATCCACTTTTCCTAAAAAAATCATATCATTCATATCGGCCACAATAGCTAAAGTTGTTCCAGGGTTAAAAGTGTTGCTTTCAATTACAGAGTTTCCTTCTTCAACGGGGACATTTAAAACCATTCCGCTAATGGTAGACCTGATAATTGTGTTGGTTACTTTGCCAGATTTTTTCAAAACCCCTTCTTTTATCAGTTGTAGGTTGTTTTCAGCAGATTCAAGCTCTTCTTGCGCACTCTGATAATCAAGTTCGTTTTTTTGAAATTCGGCTTGTGCAATAACTCCTTTGTTAAAAAGCTCTTTCTGCCTTTTAAAAATAAGTTTGACATCTTTAAATTTAATTTTAGCTTGTTTTAGCCGTGTTTCGGCATTATTAAGGCTAATCATGTTGGGTATTATCTTTACTTTTGCAATTAAATCGCCTTTTTTTACCATGTCACCCGGTTCTACATAAAGGGTTTGGATAATACCCGAAACCTTAGGTTTAATTTCTATTTCTTTACGAGGCACAACTGAGCCGGTAGCGACGGTTTTTTTTATGATATTTGAAATACTTGGTTTTTCTGTTTTATATTCAACAGGTTTCTTCTCAGACTTTTGATATAAAAATACTATTGTCCCGATAAAAACGATACTGATTATTACCAATAGTGAGATTCTTACAATTTTTTTCATGTGTCTATTTTTAAATTGTTTTTATTTACCACATGGAACATCCCAAATAGTCATTACCTTGGGTGGCAAAGCCTTTATCAATGGATGTTCCATTTTTATTATTTTAATAATTTCTATTTATTTAGGTGTCTTTATTTATATTTTTATGAAATAATGAACTACGTATAATAAGCCACAAATTTATGGGTGTTAATTTTCTGTTTACATATTATTCGATAATGTATATTATTCATTATTCAATAATCTCTATTCATTATTTATTCGTCTCTCAAAGCATCAATTGGTTTAATGCTAACTGCTCTTTGTGCTGGTATTAGCCCTGCAAAAGCACCTGAAACAACTAAAATGCCTAAAGCTGTCATTGCAATACCAAAGTCAACCGAAGGGTGCCTAAAAAACTCCCCGTCAGAACCTGAATTTTCTAAGGCATAGTTAATTAACTCAATCAGCCCTACACCAATTACTAAGCCTAAATATCCTGCAAAGGCTGTTAATACTACTGATTCCATAATAATTTGGCTAATAATTTTAAATGGTGTGGCTCCAATAGCCCTTTGTATACCAATTTCTTTTGTTCGCTCTTTAACAATAATCAACATAATATTGCTCACGCCAATAACACCTGCCATTAGGGTGCCTGTACCTACAATCCATATTAATACAGAAATACCGGTAAACAAACCTTTCATTTTACCAAACTCTTCTTCCATATTAAAGCCACCAACAGCTTGTTTGTCATCAGGGTGTATATGATGCCTTTCTTTTAGGATTGCCCTGCATTTTTCATCGACTACTGAAACAGGGATGTTTTCTTTTGCTGTAACCGAAAAATAGTGAACTACATTACCAAAATTGTAAGCCTTTTGCAAAGCAGTAAAAGGAAGATAAATAGTTTGTTCTTTTTCGCCCCCAAAATTAATGTTGCTTACTGGGGCAATAATTCCAACAACTTGAAAATAAACACCTTTTATTCGAATATATTCCCCAATTGGGTTTTCATCCTCATCAAATAATACTTCTTGCACCCTTGTGCCAATAGCGCACACTTTTCTGCTTTGGTTAATATCTTTATAGTTTATAAACCTACCTTCCAATATCTTGTTTGGGTCAATTTTATTCATTTCAGGGTAATCTCCTTGAATTGTAAAGGCGCCGGTTTTTATCCCCCGTGTTACATTATTTCCACCATCGCCGGCACTAAACCCCTGTAATCTTGGTGCTAGGATATCAATTTCGGGGATGCTGTTTTTTAGGGCTTTCATGTCATCGTTGGTGAAATTATACCTTCGTCCACGGGTAAAACCTTTGTAAGACCAAGGTCTTCAAAAACCGAGTTCTCAAGCCCTTTACCTGACCCAAGCATAATAATAAGCATAAAAATACCCCAAAACACCCCAAATGCTGTAAGGAAAGTCCTTAATTTATTGCTTTTTAAAGCTGCATATATTTCTTGCCAACGATCTAAATCGAACATTATTTTAATTTTAGAATTATGATTTTAGATTTTAGATTAAATTGAAACTATATTGGTTTGCTAAGCTTCCTGTTCTAAAACCCCTCTTTTTTTAAAATCACTTATTTAATTAACAACTAACTTGATGAATTATATTTTATATTATTTCGTAAACTAGGATGAATTAGTCATTATACAATAATCATTATTCAATTCTTTACTCATCACGCAAGGCTACAATAGGTTTTATTCTTGCTGCTTTGCTTGCAGGCACTAAGCCAGCCAATGCCCCTGAAACCACCAGTAAAATAGTTGCACTTACCGCTACCCTAAAATCAGCTTCCGGATTCTTGAAAAAGTCTGTACCTGGTATATTGCTTGAAAATAACTCTAGCAAACCAACACCAAGTACAAGGCCTAAATATCCGGCAAAACCGGTAATTAAAATGCTTTCCATCATAATAAGGCCAATTACTGAGCCCGGAGTTGCACCAATTGCTTTACGTATACCTATTTCTTTGGTTCTTTCTTTTACCACTATCATCATAATATTGCTAACACCCACAATTCCGGCTATAATTGTTCCTATTCCAATAATCCACACAAAAATACGTATCCCAAGGAACAGGTTTTGGATTTGCTGATATTCTTTTACTGTATTGCGAATATATACTGCTTGTTTGTCTTCAACATCAAAGTGGTGCCGTTTGGCAAGGTTTCCCTTCATTTCTTCAATCATTTTTTCGCTTTGCATAACCGGGGCAGTTGTTGTTAATGCAAGCCTGTGTATCCTGTTTCCGCCGCTAAATATTTTTTGTGCCGTAGAAACCGGTACGTAAATCCTGTTCATGTCGCGTTCGTTGGGGTCGTTAAATATACCTACAACTTTAAACGGCACACCATTAACATTAATATACTCACCAATTGGGTCTTCCCCATTTTTGAACAAGGCCTTTACTACAGGCGAGCCTATTGCTGTTACTTTTCTAAATTTTTTAATATCATATTCGTTTAAAAACCTGCCTTTTTTTACACTTGCATTTTCAAGGTGAAGATAATCTGGGTGAGAGCTAATTATAGCAAAGCTGCCAAATTCGCTTTTGTATGATACTGTACCCGTACCCCTTATCGTGAAAGTTGATGAGATGTGATCGATCCCATCTATTTCTCTTACGGTTTCATCATAATCCTCATTGGTAAAACGGATACGCCTTCCAAGCGAAAAACCTTTATAGGGCATACTTGTTTGTCCGGGGTAAAGCCATATGCTGTTTACGGCATCTTGTTTAAATTGGGTTTCAACTCCATTTTGTAAACCTTTACCAGAGCCTAATAAAATGATAAGCATAAAAATACCCCATGCAACACTAAATCCCGTAAGGAAAGTACGCAGTTTATTTTTTTTAATGGTACTGAATATTTCTTGCCATTTGTCAATATCAAACATAAGATACAGCTTTTTGATGATTTTCTACTCGAACATGCTCACCATTAATTGATTCAATAATACCGTCCTTAAGCCTAATTACTTTGTTTGTCCTTTCGGCAATATCATTTTCGTGTGTTACAATTATTACGGTAATACCAATGTCATTGATTTCTTTAAAAAGTTTCATCACTTCGTACGATGTTGATGTATCCAATGCACCGGTTGGTTCATCTGCCAAAATAATTTTGGGCTTTGTAATAAGTGCCCTAGCAATAGCAACACGCTGTTTTTGGCCACCTGAAAGCTCATTTGGCATATGGTGTGCCCATTCTGTAAGCCCCATTTTATCAAGGTACTCCATTGCTATGATATTCCTTTTTTTTCTGCTGACTTTTTGGTAATAAAGGGGGAGGGCAACATTTTCCATTGCATTTTTGAATGAAATAAGGTTGAAAGACTGAAAAACAAACCCGATATATTTATTTCTAAGCTGGGCGGCTTTTTTTTCTGACATATTGCCCATGTGCATATCGTCTAAATAGTAGCTGCCCACATCATAGTTGTCAAGGATACCAATAATATTTAATAAAGTTGATTTTCCCGACCCTGAAGAACCCATTATAGAAACAAGTTCGCCTTCGGTAATATCCAGGTCGATACCCTTGAGGACATGTAGCTTGTTTGAGCCAGTTATATATGATTTATGTAAATTTTTAAATCGAATCATAAAATATAATATATTTAG
>NBLH01000121.1 GCA_002084525.1 Bacteroidetes bacterium 4572_117
TATAAAATGTTGGGTGAACAAAGTTCTGGTATTTTAAAACCCGAAAAGCATCAAACCACTGAAAAAATCTTTTTTTAAAGGTGTTTATGTTTGAAGTATTTGCATTAATTTCTACAATTGCAGTAGCAAACTTATTTTTTATCAGAAATTGTTGTAAGGATTCGTTCAAGTTTAACAAATCAAATTCAAAATTTTCAATACCGAACAATTTATCTATTTGTTTAAAAAAATGGTGTAAATTCCGGAAAACTTCATAGTTGTATGTGAGAAATTCTTTGTCGGGATATTCAATGTTTGTTTTAATAAACGCACCTGTACCAAAAGGGACCCTATCCGAAGGCCTAGATGAAGGATAAACAGTTGTTGAGTTTAAATACCCATAATTGCCAAGTGGCATAATTTTTTGTAAAAAATAAAAATCTTCACCAGCCTTTTTCCGATTCATACCACCTTGTTTGCAATATATTTCAGCCTTTACGGCAAAGCTTGAACCTACAGTATGGCAATAGTAAGGGAAACCTGTTTGCTTAAGTGCCAATGAATAATATCTTAGATACAATTCGTATTGTGTAATTTTTTCATAAACAATATCTGCAAATTCAACCCCTTTAAGTGGGTGTTCAAAATATATTGAGCAACCATTTAGTTTTGGCTTGCTCAAGAATAAGTTTTCGATTTCAATTAAATAATTATCTGCAACTAATGAATCAGCGTCAAAACCTGTTATTATCCCATTTGTATTTGATATTGAATCAAATCTTCTAATAGCTTCATCCATCCCTGTTTTTCGGGCAAAACCAACTCCTGCAAATTTATTGGGGATATTTTCTATCCAAATTGTATGGAACTTTAGTTTTTTACTTTTAAAAGATAATAACAAATTATCAATTTCGGCTTTTGTTTTTTTGTTTTGCCCTAAAATTTCAATATCAGTGTTGTCGGCTGAATTGATAACAATTATTACTTCAACTTGGTATTTGGGTTGCTTACATGAAATTAGTGAATTTAATGTTGCTGAAATATTCGCCTCGTTGTAACAGGGCATTACAATTATATTTTGGAGGTTTTTATCAGGGATTTCTTTTATAAAAGGCAGGTAAAAAGCATGTTTTTCGATATATTTGCTGAAAATTGCCAAAATAATTTTAGTTCAGGTTTATATGTGTATATAGAACAGGTTCTGTTTATATTGCCGGATCTTTAAGCAATCCCATAAAAAAAATAGGCATCAGAATAACATTCCAACACCTTTTTTTATTTTGTAAAATAAACTATAATAGTTTAAACCCCACCCTATTGATTCTCATAAAAGGTATATCAGGAGTCTTAAAATAGTCTACTTATCTTCTTCTTCATTAACAGTTTCTTGGTTGTTCTGATATTTTTCATTAAGCGTTAGCATAATTGCCTCAGTAATATTCATATTTTCTTCGGCTAATAAAACATTTCCACCATAAGTGTTGCTTAAAATCAGTTTGTAATTACCTTGTTTGTTATATTCCTTAAGTTGTTCATTAATGCTAGCAAAAATCTGCTTGTTCATTTCTTGCTCCTTTTCCATTAATTGCATCGAAAGCTGATCTTTTAATTGCATAAGGTTTTGTTGTTCGCGCATTAACTGATTTTGCATTTCTTGGGCTTGCTTATTCGTTACCAAATGTTTTTCAACTTTTTGTTGAAATTCCATTGCTTTACGCTCTAAAGATTTTGATTTAGAATTAAGGCTGCCTTCAAGTTTTTTTTGTTCTTTTATTAATTCGGTTTTTAAATCATTGTAATAATCATAACCATTTAGCAAAGTGTCAATATTAATGTATGCAATTTCGGTATTTATGTTAGAATTTAGTATATTTGTTTCAGAAATATTATCCTTTTCATCTGTATTCCCAGTAAAACGATCAATATATAATAAAGTAACAGCAACAAAAAGTACAACATTTAAAATAATAGAAATATTTTTCATAATTTAGTTTTTTTGGATTGTAAAAATTTGCGCAAATATATGGTTTTATCTTTAACAAGCTAAATAATATTTCCTTTTTTTTATTAAATTTGCCGATTGTGAGAAAAAAAGGTTTAATTGTAAAAATTATTTGTATATTTATTTTTTATTTTTTTAACATTTATTAGTCAGCAACAAAAGTATTAGCAGATGGATACAGAAAATAACCAAAATAGCTTTTCCCTTTCTTTGAGCGAATCGTCTATAAAAGAAGTCATTATTTTGTTGTCAGACATTGATGTAAAAATCACGGCTTTGAACGAATCGTCGGCAAAAGATTTTTTGAATCTCAATAAAAATTTAAAAGGTAATTATAAAGTTGCTGAGCTTATTTCAGGTAATGCTACAAAATTATTTATTATATTATCAGGGAAAGATCGCAACTATCTACTAAATCAACTTGAGTCGTATCATACTGGTTTAAAAATTCAAATTGATAATTTTATTAATTATGTAACAGCTGGTGCAAGAATTTTAGAAACAATTCAAGCAGGTTTAAATACCGTATTTGTCCCGGTTAAGAATTTTAATCAGAATTTGATGACACTTAGTTTTTTACTTGCAAATTTAAAACTTAACTTAATATATTTAAGCAAACAAGACGATGTTGTTGAGAAAATCGATAATTTGATTCAGGAAATTAGGTCTACAAAAGAGGGGTACGACTTGTTAGAATCTAAAATTAACAAACTAAAGGTATTAGTCCAATCAGTTTTTAATTTTTTTAACAACCTAAAGGAAGAACAAGATATAACACTCGAATCGTTATTGGAACAAATAAAATCAAGTGTAACAATATTGTCAGCAAAACACCAGGAAGCATCTGTGCAAATGCCCATCTTAACAAAAAAAACTGAAGATTATTTTGCAAATGTCAGCAGTATCATTACAAACCTACAGTTTCATGATATTATTAGGCAAAAGATGGAACATGTGCAGCAAACCCATAAAGAAATTATTAGTGAATTGAACTCATTTGACTTTTCAGATAAAAGTACTGAGCTTACCGAATCAACAAAAAAATTCTTGCGAATTAGGGATATTGCAAGTGTACAGGTTGCACAACTAATTCACACTAATCAGGAATACCAGGAGGCTATTGAAAAAATCACAAAAAACTTTTTGCAAATTGGTGATGACATGAAAAGTATTTCCGCTATGTGCACATCCTTTTCGGGACATAATTTTGTATATGGCGTTACACACTTTCATAAAATTGAAAAAAAATTAGAAAAATCAGTCGAGTTAATTAATAAGTTTTCATCAGATGGTGAAACATTCGGTAAAGAAATTAGTTCAATCCAGGATGTTTGTAATTCTATAAATGATGAATTAGCAGGTTTGAGCAACAGTAACAAGATTATTAGCAATAGCGTTATTGATATTTTTAAAATACTTGATGATTCTGATGTAAAACTTCCCGGGTTAAAAAAATTAAAACTTCAGATTGTAGATGTAAATACCAATGTTCTTGAAGAGCTAGAGCTAATTAAGAGCCATTATGTAGATGTTAGTGACGAATTAGAATCAATTGGTACCATAGTTGAAGAAGATTATGAATTAGAATTTAAAACAAATTTGCACAAAATTTCTGATAGTATATATTCAATTGTTAAAGTTTTGAATAAAGATAATTCAGAAGTTGAAAGTCTACTTGATCAAAACAGGAAATATGGAAATCGATTGGCAATGGACATCCAAACTTCAATTGAAAAAGTGAAATATTATGACTTTTTTGAACAAGTTATTGAAAAAATAATTATCCAACTTAATAATATATACCAAACTATTAAAGCTGATTCGGATGAATTTGGTATAGAAAACGAAGATGATTTACAAAGTATCAAGGAAAGATATACAATGGATAGCCAACGGGACATACATGATAAAATAATGCTAAATGGTGATGCCCCAGCCGAGGTGGAAGATGACGAAGATGATATTGAATTTTTTTAATACTGAAATGTTGATTATAAAAAGCTTAAATTGATAACAAAAAGCTTATTCGTAGCTTGTCCCCAATTTTGGCAGGTATTCCATCTAACAAATAGGTGTAGTTAAAAATTAAAAGGTGAGATTAATATTAATATATGACACATGAAAGATTCAAAATTTAAAATTCAAGCACCAAAAAAAGATGAAGATGTTGCTAGAATATTTTTAACAGGTGACCTAGGAGTTAATAAATTTAAAAGTGTAGTCGATAAAATAAGTGAGGCAGAAAGCAAATATGAGAATATCGAAATTAATATTGGTGAGGTAATTGCTTTTGATTTGGCTAGCTTGCAATTGTTGATTTCTTTAAAAAAAACAAGAGAAAAAAACAACAAAAAGATAAGTTTTAATATAGACCTGTCAAAAGATTTGACGGATTTGCTTAATATTACAGGTTTTACAAACATCATTAAATCGTTATAATCAAAAGAAAAATAATTAAACAGTTATGGCTAAAACAATATTAATTGTAGACGATTCAGAAAGTATAAGGGAAGTAGTGAGCTTTACCCTTGAAAATGCCGGATATAATGTTATAGTGGCAATTGATGGGGCTGATGCTTTACCTCACCTTGATGGCAAAGTAATAGATCTTTTATTGACAGATTTGCATATGCCCAACATGGATGGTATTAACCTTATACGGGAAGTGCGAAAAATTGAGGCATACAAACGGATCCCGATCCTGTTTTTGACTACCGAGTCTCAAAGGGACAAAAAAATTGAGGCAAAGGCAGCCGGCGCAACAGGGTGGATTATAAAACCTTTTGTACCGGCAAAGTTACTTGCAGCAATAACAAAAGTAATGCGTTGATTTTGGAATAACCATGGGCTACCAATCTAGGCTTTAAAAACTTGGGTTAATATATAATTGCAAATTAAATAGATAATACGTTTATCTTATGGATAATTTTCAAAAAAAATTCATTGAAGAAGCAACAGATTTAATTAATAATTTGGAGGAAGCACTTCTTTCCCTTGAAAGGAATAAAGCTGATAATGAGTTGATTGCGGCAGTCTTCAGAATAATGCACTCTTTAAAAGGAGGGGGCGGGATGTTCGGTTTTGATGATATCAGCTCTTTTACACATAATTTAGAAACAATTTATGATGAAGTAAGAAGCGGAAGGTTAAAAGTAACAGCAGATCTATTGGGGATAACTTTCTCATCGGTTGACCATTTGCGAAGCTTATTAGATCCGAATGCACTTAAAAATGATCAAATTAACAAAAATCACAGTATCTTGTTAGGTAAAATAAATGCTTTCTTAAAGCAAGATAATACTGTTGAATTGGTTGATTCAGCAGATAATACCGAACAGGAATCCGATGGCACTAATCACACTTTTTATATCTATTTTGCGCCAGATGAGGCAATTATGGATAACGGCACAAACCCTTTATATCTTATTGATGAATTATGCTCATTTGGTAACAGTTTAGTATTTCCAAAAACAGGTAAAATACCTGAACTTTCAGAATTTAATTATTCAAAATGTTATACGGCTTGGGATCTATTCCTTATCACACCAGAGGATATAAATAATATTCAGGATGTATTTATTTTTGTTGAAGAAGAAAGTGAACTTGAAATAACGAAAATTGCCGACTTCGATATACTCTCCAACAAAAAAATTATTGACAACATACACGAACGTTATAATGAAAAACAGAATTTTGATTCAACAGTGTTGAAATCACTAATTGATGAGCAAGTTGAAAAAAAAGATAGCCAAACGGTGACAGTGAGTGAAAAGCTTAAAGTTTTCACAAAAGAAAATGTTATTTCCAGTATAAGGGTTTCATCAGAAAAAATTGACGAATTAATGAACCTGGTATCTGAATTGGTAACAGCCCAGGCAAGTTTAAGCCTTTTTGTAGAAGAAAACAATGAATTTAAGTTAAATCACTTATCAGAAAACATCGAAAATATTACACGCCAGCTACGCGATACGACTTTTAGTGTTTCATTAATTCCTATCGAAACAATGCTTACCCGGTTTCATAGATTAATAAGGGATCTTTCATCAGAATTCGACAAAAACATTGAATTTGTTACGGAAGGTGCTGAAACTGAGCTAGATAAAACTTTAATCCAAGGTTTAACAGATCCATTAATGCACATAATTAGAAATAGTGTGGATCATGGGATTGAGCCTGAGGAAGAACGTATTAAAAAAGGTAAATCAAAACAAGGAAAAATTCATTTAAGCGCATTTTACTCCGGTGCAAGTGTTATTATTAAAATTCAGGATGACGGACGAGGTATTGATATTGAAAAAGTGAGGGTAAAAGCACTCGAAAAAAAGTTGATTTTGCCGGATAAAAAATATACAGACAAGGAAATGTTAGATATTATTTTCTTGCCTGGTTTTTCAACAGCCAAAAATGTTACTGATGTTTCAGGTAGAGGAGTTGGAATGGATGTTGTTAAAAGGAAAATTGATGAAATAAGGGGGATAGTTGAACTTGAATCAAAAGAAAATGCAGGGACAAGCATTGTTATTAAGTTGCCCCTTACTTTATCTATTATTGATGGCTTGCTTGTTGAAATTAGTAACACAAAATATGTGATGCCGTTAAATTTTGTAAATAAAATTTATTCATATGAACATGAACAGTTTGATAAAGCATTTAATAATATTATAGTTGTAGATGGTAAACAAATTCCCTTTTATTACTTACGTAAAGAATTTGAAATTACTGGAGAGCCTTTAAGTGTTGAATACTTGATACTTGTAAAATACGAGGATAAGAGAATTGGTTTGGTGGTTGATAATGTACTTGGAGAATACCAAGCAGTATTAAAACCTCTTGGGAAACTTTACAAAAGCCACGAAATAATTTCTGGTGCAACAATTTTAGGCGATGGAACTATAGCCTTAGTACTAGATACAAACAAAATAATTCATGAATTTTCGTTTAAAAGTTAAAAATAGCTATGATAACTGAAGAAGTATTGCAAACACCAAATTCATATTTGACTTTCCAACTGAACAATGAACGCTTTGCCATACATGTAAGTAAGCTTTTGAATATCATAGAGTTAATACCAGTAACCCAAGTGCCAAAATCGCCTGATTTTATAAAAGGGGTGATTAATCTTAGAGGAAGTATACTTGCAGTTATTGAATTAAAAATGAAACTAAATTTAGAAGCTTCAAATTATACAAAAGAAAGTTGCATTGTAGTTTTGCAGGTTTTAGTTGAAGGCGAACCAACAGATGTTGGTGTTATTGTAGATTCAGTTCATGATGTTATTGAAATTGATGAAAAAGAAATTCAGCCACCCTTAAATGTGGGTGTTAAGTTTAAATCTGAATTTGTGAAAGGCGTATTTAAATTTAAAGATAGATTTATTATGATCCTTGATATAGATAAAATTTTTTCAGATAAATTGTTAGAATTATATTAAAGCAACCAGCTAGATGAAAAGAAAAAGCTCAATTAAAAGGAAGTTATTACTCATTATAAGTTTGGGGATTTTTTTCCCTTTAGTAATAATCGTAACCGTATCTGCAATAAAATTCAAGCAACACTCCTTAGATATTGCTAAAATAGAAGCAATTGCTATGGCAAATAAATATGGGGATGAAATAAAACAAGGGTTGAGCGAGGTTTTTATTGCAGCAAATACATTTGCCGACATATATAATGCCAATATTAATGACAATGGGACAATAGGTTTTTCTGTAGAAAATGTGCATCGTATGCAAAAGATATTCCTTGAGGCAAATAATCAAGCCCTGGTAGTTTATACTGATTTTTTACCAAAAAAAATTGTTTTGCCAACAGGTTTGCTAAATAAAAATAAAGTAATGATTGGAGATATCAACGATAAAGGGGTATTTTCAGTTTGGGAAAAATGGGATCTTGAGTTTAAATCAGATGTAATTGCTACACTGAAAAACAACAATGGTACTTTACTATCAGACCCATATGAAGATGATGTTAAAGGAAATAAGGTGCTGATGATTTCATATGGCAAAGAAATTAAAGACCGTGATGAAATAATTGGTTTAGTTGGTGTTGATTTTGCAGTAGATTGGATACAAGGTTTTATTGAAAAAGCTTCGATATTTGATGGCCAAGCTGATATTTGTATTATTTCTTCAGATGGTATTATTACAGGTAACAACAAGAGAAAAGAAATAGTTGGCACTAACATACAGGATTTAGAGGATTGTTCAGATACAGAAAAATCCTTAATTAACTCCACAGAGAATCAAACAATTTTTGAAGATGGTTTATTTAAGTTTTATGTACCCATAAAGTTTAATGAAAACAATCAGGTATGGCATGTCCGTATTACAGTTCCTGACAGAGCCATATCAAAAGATTCGATGCAATCGCTTATTTTAAGGATCCTATTTGCACTAAGCCTTGTTTTTATTGCTATATTAATATCAATTTTTTATTTAAATAAAATAATTAAACGTTTAGTTGGTTTATCTGAAGTAGCAGCACAAGTTAGTGCCGGTTTTTTCAATGTGGAATTTAATGTTGGTGGAAATGATGAAATAATGACATTGTCTGATTCGCTACAGAATATGGTAGATAAATTCAAAAGTGTAATAATTAGCATAAAAAAAACAACTAATGACCTATATAAAGCAGGAACTGATTTGTCGAATGTAGCAATTAAATTATCCGGGGGTGCTTCTGAACAGGCCTCCTCTACAGAAGAGGTATCAGCTTCGATGCAGGAAATGACAGCCAATATTGAACAGAATGCCGAAAACTCAAAAATAGCTGATGACATAGCAAGAAAATCTGCAGAGGGGATAAAAATCAGCAGTAAAAATGTTATCCAAACAACTAATTCGATGGGCGAAATTGCAAATAAAACTTCGGTGATTGGCGATATTGCGTTCCAAACTAACATTTTGGCTCTAAATGCCGCCATTGAAGCTGCACGCGCAGGGGTGTATGGTAAAGGGTTTGGTGTAGTGGCTACAGAGGTTGGTAAATTAGCCGACAGCTCTAAAAAGGCTGCCTCTGAAATTGATGACCTGACAAATAAGAGTTTCAGTTTAGCTAAAAAATCAGGAGACCTACTTAAACAAATTGCGCCTGATATTAGCAAAACTGCTCAATTAATTCAGGAAATAACAAATGCCAGCCTTGAGCAAAGAGATGGTACAGAACAAATTAACAATGCTATTCAACAACTAAATACCGTAACACAAGAAAATGCCGGAAGTGCTGAATCATTGGCAATAAACGTTGAAACACTAAACACATTAGCTGACAAATTAAATAAACTGATTGGCTTTTTTAAAACTGATGAAAAAAGTAATATAGAAGATCAACCCACCATGATTAATGAAATAGAGGAAAAAGATCTTGAAAAAAGTATAGTTGAGGAAAAGCCAGTAGTAGATACTAAACATGAACTCGATTCAGATAGTGACATTAATTTGAACAGCGGTTTCAACCTAAACTTAAATGACAATAAAAAGGATGATGATGAATTCGAGAAATTTTAATTATTTGTAATTTTTTTTATGGAGGAGGTAAACTTACAAAAGATATTTGCAGCAAAGCTATCAGATAGTGAATTTGATAAATTAAGTAAATTTATATTTACACGATATGGCATAAAAATGCCAATTGCAAAAAAAATAATGTTGCAAAGTAGGTTGCAAAAAAGATTAAGGGAATTGAGGATTTATTCCTTCAAAGAATATATCAATTTTGTTTTCAGCAAAAAGGGTGAAGAGGAAATTGTGCATATGATAGACGTTGTTTCAACAAATAAAACCGATTTTTTTAGAGAACCTGCTCATTTCGACTTTCTTACAAATAATGTGCTGCCAAAATATCTCGCAAACAATAATCGTAATTTAAAACTTTGGAGCGCAGGTTGCTCTAGCGGACAAGAGGTTTATACTTTATCTATAGTGTTGAGTGAATTTTTTGAAAACCATCCTGGTTTTGATTATAGCATTTTTGGAACTGATATTTCGACTAAAGTATTAAAAATGGCACATTCAGCTATTTATAATGAAAGCGCTGTAGAAATGATACCTTTGGAAACAAAAA
Organism: Bacteroidetes bacterium 4572_117; assembly: GCA_002084525.1. GTDB lineage: Bacteria > Bacteroidota > Bacteroidia > Bacteroidales > NBLH01 > NBLH01. Next base: position 10,043 of record NBLH01000121.1, read on the forward strand.
GGAAATATTTGTTAAAAAGTAAGGACAAAACAGTAAAGAAAATTAGGGTCAACAAAAAACTAAGGCAAAAAACCAGCTATCAGCGCTTAAATTTTATAAGCAGCACTTATAATGTACATGAACATTTTGATATTATATTTTGTAGGAATGTATTGATTTATTTTGATCGTGACACACAAGAACAGGTAATAAATAAATTATGTCGTCACCTAAAACCTGGGGGTTACTTTTTTTTGGGACATTCAGAATCAGTTACCAATATTGATGTACCCCTTATTCAGATAAAACCTACAATTTTTATACGAAAATAAGATTCGCAAAGCTGGTAGATTTATTGAAAAAAAGGCTGATAATTGAGGAATAAAAACTATTAATATTATTTAAAATGAGCGATGTAAAAATTACTGATGAACTATTAATTGAAGAGCTCAAACTGCGATTTGAGGAGAAAAAAAACTCGTTAAAAAAACTGGAAAGAATTACTGATGAATTAAAAGTTGTAAATAAAAAACTGGCTGAATCGGAGGCTTTAAAAAGTCATTTCATTTCAAATATTACCAACGAAATTGTAAATCCTTTCACTTCAATTGTAATTTTATCGAAAAATATCCTTTCATATCGAAAAATATCCTTTCAATTAAAGAGGGGAAATGGGATAAAGTTATGAAAATGGCTAATCTTATTCATACTGAAGCTTTTAATCTTGATTTTCAATTAAAAAATATTTTTGCGGCAGCAGAAATTGAAGCTGGGGAGTTATATCTGGAAGTTTCAAATGTAACAGTTGATACTTT
>NBLH01000122.1 GCA_002084525.1 Bacteroidetes bacterium 4572_117
CAAGTCTTTAAAAAAACTTACCAAGTATTGAAAACTTTGCAGGTTGTATCAACTTAGTAAGTTTTTTCAACTTGCTAAGTTTTGTCGAAATTAAGAAAAAGCCCGATTTTATGGACAGGCACTACTTAGTGTTGAAAAACAGGGCAATATGAAAGTCAAAAGCATTTAGTGATTTTGTTCATTGATTGTGCATATAAAGCATGATAAATGGTTTGGTAAATATTTAAAAAATATTACTTTTGTCTTTTTGAATAAATTTAATTTATCTAAACCAAACCAAACAATAATATGGCAAAAGAAAGTAAACACCCTAAAGGGCTTATGGTTCTTTTTTTCACTGAGATGTGGGAAAGATTTGGATTTTATTTAATGTTAGGGATATTCACCCTGTACATGGTAGCAGGAGGTGATGAAAAATTCCCGGGTTTGGGATTAAGCAATGCAGAATCTGCTGATATTTACGGAACTTACCTCGCTTTAGTATATTTAACCCCATTTTTTGGTGGTTTAATTGCAGATAGGATATTAGGTTACAGAAAATCAATTTTTATTGGTGGCCTTTTAATGGCGGCCGGATACATTGGCCTAGCAATACCTAATTCAATGCCTGCCTTTTTTGGTTCACTATTATTTATTATTGTAGGTAATGGGATGTTTAAACCAAATATCTCGGTATTACTTGGTAAATTATATGAAGACGAAAAATATATACATTTAAAGGATTCCGGTTTTAATATTTTTTATATGGGTATTAACATTGGTGCTTTTATATGTAATTTTGTTGCTGCTTATTTAAGGCTTGAATATGGTTGGGGTTGGGCTTTTGCCGCTGCAGGTGTTGGTATGATTATAGGTGTTGTTTGGTTGTATTTTGGCCAAATGAAAGCTAGCCGTATTGTAGAAGTTGACGTAATAACACCAGCTGCAGAAGGCGATATGTCTTTAGGGCAGATATTTATGAAGTTGTTTGTTCCTGCTGTTATAGCTGGTGGTTTAGGTTGGGCTATCCCTGGAAATATTTTTGGGGCAGATTCAACTGATGCATTTTTATTTTTTACTATACCGGTAGTAATTTTCTATATAAACTTAGTACGAACAGCACCAAAACACGAAAAAGAACCTATTAAAGCACTTCTTTCTGTAATGGGGGTTGTTGTTGTTTTCTGGGCTATTTTTCATCAAAACGGTTCGGCTTTAACTTTTTGGGCAAAAAATAACACTTCACGAGAATTAAAACAGACTACCGAGCAAATATTCTCTGTAATGAAATTAACAGAAGAGGTTTCGACAGTACCAAGGCCTGTTACCAAAAGTGGGTTACACGGCGAAGAGGGTGAAACAGTTGTTGGGCCAAGTTATTATTTTGAAAATTATAGAGGCGATTTCCCAACAGGTTTGCAAGAAAGGCCAGATGATGTTCAAGAAGATTACTGGAATGCTGAAATAAAAGATAAAGTTGAAACTAGTCAATATGGAGTTTTCAAGCTTTGGCCAACAGAATTGCAAGCTTCAATAAACCCGTTTTATATTATAATACTTACTCCTTTAGTTGTTGGCTTTTTCGGATTTTTAGCCCGTAGGGGGAAAGAACCTTCAACCCCTGCAAAAATTGGTTACGGGTTGCTAATTACCTCATTGTCAATGCTTGTAATGGTAGGTGCTGCCCTAGTATCAGATAGCGGTATGACCAAAACATCTGCAGGTTGGCTGTTTGGTATTTATGGTGTAATTACAGTTGGCGAGCTTTTCTTAAGCCCAATGGGGCTTTCTTTAGTGTCAAAACTGAGCCCTAAACGGATTGCTGCCCTAATGATGGGCGGTTGGTTTTTATCGACTGCCGTTGGTAATAAACTTTCAGGTGTATTATCAGGTATGTGGGATACTTTTGATAAAAAAGAATACTTTTTCCTTACAAATGTTGGTTTAACCTTTATTGCCGCAATAGGTATTTTTATCCTGTTGCCATGGTTACGAAGGGTGGTTAAGGAATATTCAGAATAGATATTATTTACCAGATTTGTAATTGATAGCTTATTCTTTAGTAAAACTTCATATTACAGATAAAATTTGGTTTTAATTTACAAAAGGCCCATATCAATAACAGATATGTGTCTTTTGTAGTTGTGATATTTGTCAAGTAATTCATTGGTAATGAATATGTTGGTAGAGGATTGTGCTGCTAGTATATTAAGGATATTAGTTGCGAAGGACTATATACCATTTCCCCGGTTTTTCAATTGTATATTCCAGTTCGCAACTTATCATGCTTGTACCTAATTTATTGAGAACAGAATAACGGATTGTGCCTGAAAAAGGATATTTTATATCTTCAAATACAGTATTGTTACCAGAACTGGTCCTGTAACCTGATGAAGAACTTAGCAGAAGGCCATTTGGTATATATCGCATACGGTTCCTTTCAAAGTAAATTTCAACACGGTTGTCGGTTTCGTTTAATCTTTGGATAGAAAAACCTTCTATCCCTCTTCTCAAGGTAATTTTGTACCCCTTTTCATTTTTAGATTTTCCAATAAACCTGTCATTTTTCCAATATCCTGCCACAACAGAATCCTGCCCCTCAATTTTAAACACATACTCACCTTTTCCGTTACGTAAACCTTTGTGCCAATTGCCTTTATATGTTGCACCGTCGCTGTAGTAGTATGAGCCTTTGCCATTTGGCAAGCCTTTTTTAAATTTACCTTCATATTTGTCAATTCCTGTAGCTACCCCAATACCATGGGCCAAGCCTTTTTTGCAAGCACCCTCGTAGTTTTCAGAAATTTCTTCTTTAAGCACCATACAACCAACTTTTTGTGCCTTTAGCATAGGTTGTATAGCAATTAAGCTTAGGATGGCAATAATTTTAATAATATAATTTTTCATACGCTTGAATTTATTTATTCATGTTCTGTTTCATCTGTGTTTTTTTCATTTTCATTGTCTTTTTTTCTGAATAACCGGCCTTTTATCAGCTTGTTAATGCTTGTTAGGACAATAAAACCAAACACGGCTGTAATAACCCATTCAAGGATATTAAATGTGTCAGCATCAATCATTGTTTTTCGTGAAAAAAGCCCCCACCCATTTTTCCAACTCCTAACAGCAAAAAAATGTGATAAAAGGTCAACAGTTACCAAGCCAGCAACCCAGCCTATGGCATTTGAGATTAGTTCTTCCGAAAATATTTTAGAGCCTTTCTTAAATTTCATTTTTCTGTTTTTAATATATTAATTTTCAACTTTCTGCTGCCCATCCACCGGCAATAAATCCATTTTAAACTTCGTTATTTTTTCAATGTTTTTTTTGTCGAAATAATCGCTATGGTATTTGTCTTGAAGGTATAAATTTGTTTGGTCACAATAAAAATCGCTTGATGGTACGCCACTGATACCAGTTGGGATAATTGATAGGGATTCATTCCAGTTAGCCGTTGAAAAAATATGACGTTCTGAAGCACCATGAATAACCTTGAAAAGTTTATTGAAACTGTATGCATAAGGCGAAACTGTATGGTAGCTGCCGGGTACAGGGAAAGGCCCCTTGTTTAATTTAAATAGCCTGTTAAGTATATTTACTTTGCCCAATGGATGCTCCAAGGTAAAAGTGTGGATTTTCCCCCATTCCCAGTGTTCAGGGCTGTTACCAAGTTTTAATTGTAACGAATCGGTGGCATCTTTAAAACTTTTTATAACAATATCGGTAATGTTTTCTGTTTTTTCAGGAGTGTTAATATTATCGAACCATGTACTTTCTGGGGTTTTTAAAACACTTTGTATTGTGCTGCGGACCAACGTTTTGTTTCCTTGAAAATCAGGATAAAGATCTTTGCCTATTTCATCAAAAGCTAAATTTTTTGCAAAGCAGATGTAAAAATATTCGAAAACTGATGCTGATGAGTTATTTTCTGCCATGCTGTAATCCCAGTTTTTTAACATTTCAAATGCTTTGGTTTGAATTGGGCTAAAATTTTGTTCTTTTTCAAGTTCGATAATTATTTTCGGTAATATTTTTTCAGGCATTTTCGATTTCCTGTCGGCTAGCATAAGCTTAAAATCATCAACCGATAATTTTTCTTTAGCCTCTATCATTTCACGTATCCTGTCAATACGGTCTGGCTGTGCAAACCAATAGCTGATGTAATGAGGATAATCATCGCCAACGGTTTTGTTGTTTGCAGATGAAACATAGCCCCTTTCAGGGTTAAATTCATGTGGTAGCGAATCAAAATGCACATACCCTTTCCAATCGTATTTTGTGGTTTCGCCCGGGAAAAGCATTTTTGGGTCGCCATTTCTTACCGGGATACCCACTGCGGCATAAAGCCCGATATTGCCATCAACATCTGCATAGTTGACATTTTGCCCAAGTGATATAAAGGTACTTAAAGCATCTTTAAATTCGGTCCAGTTCATTGCCCTGTCAAGTAGGTATACCGACCGTAATTCATTACTAAAATCGTTTCCTGACCATCGCATTGAAACTACCTTGTCGGTTAATTTTTTAAATTTAGAGATAATTGGTCCCCTATGGGTAAAACGGATATCCTTTTCTACGGTTGTGCCACCTTTTATTTTTATTTGCTCGGTTTTTATTTCAATGTCTTTCCACACACCATCTAACAAATACTGGTTTTTGTTTTCCGGGTTAATTGTTTCAATATAAAAATCAATATTATCGACACTTACATTGGTCATGCCCCAGGCTATTTTTTCGTTGTGCCCATCAATAATAAAAGGCTGGCCCGGTAGCAACACGCCTGTTACATTTAAACCGCCTTTAACATGTTGATGAATTTGATACCAAATGCCCGGTATACCAAAACCAAGATGCATGTCGTTGGATAACAGTGGTTTACCTGTTGTGCTTTTTTTGCCGCTTATTGCCCAATTGTTGCTGCCACCAAAAATATCAAGGCCAAGTTCTTCAATTTTGCTGCTTTGCACCAACAATTCCGCCCTTACCGACAATTCAGAAGAATCGGCGTAAGCATCAGGATAAACAAAAGTTTTTTGCAAAGCTAAATCAGGTAGCATTTGGATAAATTTAACAGAATCTACTTTTTGGCTGAGTTTGTGAAGGGTAATTTCAGCACCCCATGCAGGAGAGCTTAAATCCCATGCCATGTAGCCAATTAAATTAATTGAGTGTTCAATTTCCCATTTGTAAGGTTTATATCCTAGTATGGTAAATTCCGGTGGCAAATTATCAATATTGTTTTCAATATATTGATTAACACCATCGGCAAAAGCTTTGAGTGCGGCAATAATTTTTTTATTTGTTTTGTTAATTACCAATTCTGATTTTTCAGGGATCCGCAATGATCGTAATAGCTGGTCAGCTTTGACCATATCTTCACCAAAAATTTCAGAAAGCTGCCCTTTTGTAACCCTTCGTAACAAATCCATTTGCCATAGCCTATCCTGTGCCAATACATAACCGGTTGCCCGATAAAGGTCTTCGTCGTTTTTTGCGTATATGTGAGGAACGGCAAACCCATCGCGATAAATGCTAACTTTTTCTTTTAACCCTTTAATCCTAACATCTGTCGAATAATCAGGTATTCCTTTGGTAGCAATATGATTAAGGAAAATATACCCTCCAATAAAAGCAATAAATATGATTACAAATACAATAATGAAAATTCGTTTTAGTAATTTCATAGGTTTATTTATTAGTTAGATTGTGTTAAAAGTTAATTATAAGCTAAAATTAATACTTTTTTGATAAAAAAGAAATTTGGATTAAAAGACTAAGGCTTTTAATATTGTAGTTTGGTTTAGTGAGATAAGGAAATAGATCTATGAATTCTGTCAAAAAAGCCTTAATAAGATGGTTTTAGTAACTTATTAGCCAAACCATGAAGTACGGAGGCGCTGAAAACCAAGATGCCCTAGAATTAAGGGTAGGGAGTGGGAAAATAGGAGCATGTGTTTTTTTTATCGTTAAGATTGATAGGATTTGCTAATTTTGAAAGGGGCAAGAAAATATTGAATGTCGAACAAGGAATGTTGAATATTGAATAAAAATTTACAGATGAATAGGCTAAAACCTTTATTTACAGTAAGTATAATCCCTTTAATTGTTATTATTGGCAGTTATTTGTTTTTAACTGATATTTCCCGTTTTTTTTTATCTTGGTACGACCCCTCTTATGTTTATTTGTTTAATGGTTTAAATTTGGCGCAGGGAAGCCTTGAGATAGGCCATACGGATCATCCGGGGACACCTTTGCAGGTTTATTGCGCTTTTGTTATCAGGCTTGTTTGGTTTTTTAAATCAGATGCAAGCTTAGTGGAAAGTGTCCTGTCAGACCCCGAGTTTTATTTGCATTCAATAAGTTATAGTTTAATATTGTTAAATTCACTTATTTTATTTATTGCCGGCTTAGCTATTTTTAATGTGGGCAGGAACCTTAATATTGCATTTTTTATCCAATTAATACCTATTGTTTCAGTAATATCCATGGAGCGTATGCCTGTTGTAGCATCAGAATCATTGTTGTTTGGGATAGGGATATTATTAGTTAGTTTAAGCTTTATTTGTATTTTTTATAATAATAAAATCAAAGTGGGCAATTATGTTTATTATTTTTCAATTTTATCGGCATTATCAATTGCGGTTAAAATATCTTCTTTTACAGTAGTTTTTGTCCCCCTTTTTTTATTGCCCGATAATAAATCACGGTTTCGTTATATGCTGTTGACCATAATTTTATTTTTTCTGTTTATTTTACCTATTATTGGTAAATTTTTGGAACACTCCCAATTTTTACTAAAAATATTGACACATACAGGTATTTATGGCTCAGGTGATTCAGGCTTGCTTAATGCAGATGATTTTAGATCGAACCTTGCTATGATATTTACAAACGAGTTACCTTTTACCTTTTCGTATTTTGGGGTTTTTATTGTGTCTGTATTAATATTATTTAAACGTGGTTGGTTCAAAAATGTAGAATTAAATAAGAGGAAATACCTTTATGGGATATTAACAGCTACCACAATACAAATTTTGTTGGTTGCCAAACATTATAATTTCCATTATTTGATACCTGTTTATAGTTTTTCTGTACTATCCATATATGTTATTTTCAGAATACTGCAATCGCCTATCCCACAGCAACATAGGGCGTTTTTGGGTTCGTTGTTGGTGTCGGTTGGTTTAGTTGTGATTACTATATTGTTGACAGTTCGCTTGTACTACGGTTATAGTTTTTATCCTAATTTAAATAACCCGCTAAATACCACCGTTAAATTTATGGAGGTGCATGATAAATTGCCACGTATATTGATGCTGGATGGTATTAGGGAAACCGCCTTTATTGAACCTGCATTATATTTTGGTTTGGTTTATAGTGGTGAATTAAAGCATGATTATGTCAAGTATTTTACAAAA
>NBLH01000123.1 GCA_002084525.1 Bacteroidetes bacterium 4572_117
TGAAAACTCGGCAGCACTGGAACTGTACAGCCCAGGCAGCAAAACCATTGACAGGAACCGCCTACAACAAGGTGCAATAATGTTATATCGGGAACGGCAAAAGAAACTTAACACCTGGAAAAATTGAAAACAGCAAAGAACCTGAATTAATTGATATCCTTTCAGAAATTCAAGATAAAATTATGAGTGAAAATATAATGTAACGCATTAATTATCTGGCATTTACAGAGGTGGTTTTTGTTGTTTTATAGTACCAATTGCTAGTGGGTTAATCTAAAATCTAAAATTTAACGAAGTGTTGCTATTCATTAGGGTTTGTAATTTGCCCCATAAACAATATTGCACCCGTAAATTTTTCGGTAATAACCATTAAAAACGGACGGTCGACTAAAAAAATGTTTTTGCTTTCGTTGTTGGTGTCAAAAAGTGTATTTTTGCTTACTGGTTTAGAAATAGTTTTTAAACTTACCAACTGCGAAAATTCCTCCAGATATAATTCTTTGTCCTTGCTGATATTTATGAATTCAGGGGACCGGGAATCAAATAAATTCCGGAGGCCACGTTTTTCCAGAGGATTATTCAGCTTACTACTGTAATTGATGTCAAGTTGTGGCAAATAAGCAGAAATGTTAAGCTTCCTGAATTTTTTGTTCATTTTATTAACATAAAACTGGCTTAATTTGTTCTTGATACTTTTAATTGATTGGTCAGCTTCAGGTAAAATTATTAACGAATTAAAGTTCCCCCTTCCTAAAGGGACTTCTATAGCCTTTAAAATATCGTCAGAATAAAAATTAAATTCCGATTCGCAAATCAGGGTCTTAACAAATATACTCTCATCCGGGTTCAGGTAAAAAGGAGACTCCGTAACACCCGTTTGGAACTTATAATTATATTTAAATGAAATTTCGTTGTTTAAATTAAATGCTTGTGTATTAGGCTTATTGTTAGATATATAGCTGTTTTTGCTATAGCTTTTGATTTTTATGTTGTTGCTAGAAACGAAATCTTTAAAATCTTTGCCAAAATCTATTTGTTCATTGGTTTCAAAACTTGTTGTGTTTTTAAATATGCTTTGTTTGTCAATGTTAAAAAGAATGTCGTTTAATTTATTTATTTCACTACAAATAGTTTCTCTTTGTAAATTTGAAAGGCGGAGGAGCAATTTAATATTTCTATTGTTTTTTGAATTGTGAAGGAGAAAACCCAGCGATTTGTTTAAATTGATAGGCGAAATAAGAATATTTGAATTTTGCTTGTCAGTTTGGGAGACATTTTTGTAAATGTCAAACCCAAGCTTATTATCTGCCAAAACGAGTTGTTTTTGGTGCTTTTCAATTTTAACAGTTTTTGGAAATACGGATTCTGTCTGTTCCCTTGAACATGTTGATAATAATGCTGAAATTGAAATGATGATAACAATATTTAGAGCTTTTCTCATCCGTTTGGTTTTTACATAATTAAGCTTGCTACATACAATTCTGAAAATAATGAATTAAAGGTTGTCTCCAATTCACACAATTAATTACTAATTTCAATATTTCCAACTAAACTACAAGATTGCAATTTTAGGAGACAACCTTTAAGTACTTCACCAAAAACTATTCACTTAATAGATGCATATAACACGTAAAAGGCTGCCTTAAATTTTGCGGTTTTGACAGGTTTGTCAGTTTTGTTTATAAGCGATAGTTTTTTGGTGACGACTGAAATAATTTAGTCCTAGATGAGAGTTTGTAATTAATATTGGGTATCTATTTAAGCTTTATATCATTATGTCGTGAAATTTTACTAAAACAAGACTCCATGGAATGTACTGATATTCAGTGTATTTCAAGCCTAATAAAAGCCTATGTAAATCTGTTAAATCCGTATTATTTGTGTTCTTGTTTTTGTTTGTAGCGAAGTTGCGCTATGCTTCATCTTACATTTTCAGGCCTTGATTGGTTTGGATATTTCGAAATTTTTCAACTTTTTACGCAACCTTTAGATAAAAAATTTCATCATTAAGATGTATTTCGTACTTTTGGGATATTTTTTATTCCAAATTTATACTTATTTGAGTAGTCAAAAAGACATAATAAAAGGATGTGTTGAGGGTAAAACCGAAGCACAAGGGGGGTTATTTAAAGAATACTCTAAAATGTTGTTCGGTGTATGTATTCGATATACAAAAGACCGTTCGGCGGCAGAGGATATCTTGCACGAAGGTTTTATAAAAATCTTCAAAAATATTGCCTCGTATAAAGGAAAAGGTTCTTTTGAAGGTTGGATGAGGCGTATTATGGTTAATACAGCACTTGAGCGGTACAGGAAAAAATTCCAGATGTATCCTATCAGTGAAATGGATTTGGATTCAAAAATGAATACTAATGTAATAGTTAGTGAGTTATCGGCCCAAGAGTTATTGCTGTTAATAAAAGAATTACCACCCGCCTATAAAATGGTTTTTAATTTGTATGCAATTGATGGCTATTCGCACAAAGAAATTGGCGAAATGTTAAATATATCAGTTGGTACTTCAAAATCAAACCTTTCAAGAGCCAGGAAAATTTTACAAACTAAAGTGAACCAGCATTTTATTATGCCGGAAGAAAGAAAAAGATGTTAGAAGATCAGGACAAAATAGACGATTTGTTTAATGATTTTTTGCGTGATTATGAAGAAGATGTTCCTCACTTTGTTTGGAATAATCTTAAAACAGATCTAAAAGCGGAAAAACGTTTTCGTATTTTATATTACCTAAAAGCAGTAGCTGCCTCGGTTGCGTTGCTTGTAACTTTTGGGTTGGGATATTTTGTTTCAGATTTATCGATTAATAAAAATACAAAAGGAAAGGCTTTATTGCAGGATAAGAATAAACTTTATTTTACAGAAAAACCTAAAACGTCAGGCGACAGTTTGGGTTTGGATGTAACAGAAACGGAAGAAAATACAGATGAGCCGGAAACTATTAAATACCGAGCTAAAACAAATAAATATCGTGATGGATTAAAAAAATCAGACTTGATGCTGCAAATAGCTAATTATGAAAGCATTGGTATTTACGATACAAATCAACTATATAGAAAATATAAATTTATTGATAAAATTTTCGCTTCAAACAAAGGAAATGAGAAAACCTCAAACTTAGCTTTAAACGATTTAAGCGAAAAAAAATCTAACCAGTTATTAACCGATACCTTGTTATTAGAGAAAGAAAACCTCCTAAATGGAGGTTTTCTTTTAATTGCTGAGAAAAAAAAGGTTTCCGGCTGGTCTTTTGGAACAAAATTCTCACCAGTATTTGCTTTGGGCGATATTTCTACAGGAGGTGCACAGTCTAATAACAGTGGTGTTATATCAGGGATTAAATCAGATATACCCAATTTGGAGGCTGAAGAAAAGGCGCATACAACGTATACAGGGGGGCTAAATGTGAATTACAATATTAGTCGGCGATTTAGTATTGAATCAGGTATTTTTTATTCTCAGAAAAAGCAAGGTGCAGATAATTTAGTTGGTAGCAGGAATACTGAATTTGGTGGTAACGAAACAACAATTTATACACCAAGCGGGAATAGGGCTGTTGATCAAGTTGACGTAGGTTCTGTACTAAGAAGCTCATTCTCAACCACATACTACACATTGAATGCAGATTTTATTTTAAATGCAGACTACATAGAACTTCCACTTATTATTCGATACAAATTAATTGACCAAAAAGTCAGTTTAGATGTAATGAGCGGGTTTTCTACAAATTTCCTTGTTAATAATAACTCCCTTATTGTTTCAGGCAATGAAGAATTATGGTCAGGAAAGACTAATAATATAAGTTCAGTCCTTTATGGTGCCACTTTTGGTTTGGGTGTAAATTATAATTTTTATCAAAATTTCACGTTCAACGTTGAGCCGACATTAAAATATTCTATTTTGCCAGAAAATTCGGTATTCAAAAAATATCCTTACAGTTTTGCTGTTTTTGCCGGATTTAGTTATCGGTTTAAGCATTAAGGCCATCTCTAATAATTATTCTACAACACTATTTCAATACCAACCTCTTAATCTATCCGAGTAAGCTTCTTGTGTGATAAATTTTGAATTCCCTTATCATATAACTAAGCACCAGTTAAAAATTAATTGTAAATTCAAATTTGATATTTAAAAGAATATCAATTACTTATACCACTAAGGGTTTACATATAAAAAAGCACTGGTGCTTAAAAGATAAATTAATCAATTATTCTTTTATTTTTGTGCAATATTTAAATCTAATTGTTAAAACCATCAAAAACTAATTTATGAAGAAATTTATTTTTTTATTTATCGTATTGGTAAGCCCACTATTAATTTTGGCTCAAGAAACTGAAAAAACCGATTCAACACTTGGATGGAATTATACAGGGGTCGGGACCCTTAGTTTTTCGCAGGTTGCATTTACCAATTGGGCAGCCGGTGGCGAAAATTCGTTGGCATTAAATGGTTTGGCAATTGCAGGGGCCGACCTAAAAACAAAGGCTTATATTTGGGAAAATGATATTATCCTGAATTATGGGATGCAAAAGCAAGGCGAGCAAGAGTTTAGGAAATCGACCGACAAAATTGAATTTAGCACAAAATTTGGGTACCATGCAGTTAAAAATTGGTATTATAGTGGTTTGCTAGGTTTTAAAACCCAGTTTTCAAAAGGTTATGAATATAACGATAATGCAGAAAAAACTCTGGTTTCTGATTTAATGTCCCCTGGTTATTTGAATATTGCTATTGGTATGAATTATAAACCTTCCAAAGAATTTACCTTGTTTGTTGGTCCCATTAGTGGCCGTACCACATTCGTTTCTGATACCATTTTATCTGTAAAATATGGGGTTGAAGCACACGAAACAATAAGGAATGAATTTGGTGGGATAATAAAGGCCAGTTTAAAGAAAGATGTCATGAAAAATGTTAACCTAACATCTCAGTTATCGATGTTTTCTAATTATGTAGAAAATCCGCAAAATATTGATGTCGATTTGCAAGTAATTATTACCATGAAAGTAAATAAATATCTGTCTGCAAATTTACATTTCCAGTTTTTATATGACGATGACATTATGATTGCTGATGAAAATGGTTATAACAGGCCGGCTTTGCAGGTTAAAGAACTGTTTGGCTTAGGGATTACGTATAAATTGAAATAGTACGAAAGCATTGAAAAACCAATTTTAGAGAACACCTTATGACAATAAAAACCTGAAAAATGGAACGATTTACAAATCCTAAGAATTTAAATACTGACGATATTTATAAAATGCCCTTAATAAAAGTAGTTTATATACATGGTTTAGATAGTAAACCCCTTCCTGAAAAATTAGAAATAATGAAACAAGCCGGTATGGATGTTTCTTCAATTCACATTAATTATAGGGAAAACCCAGATTCATATCCTGAGCTAAAAAAGTTAATTGTTGATACAAAGACCGAATTGATTATTGGAAGTTCGTTTGGGGGGATGTTGGGCTATTGGTTGGCAGAAGAACTTGGCGTGGCCTGTCTTTTGTTTAACCCGGCAATGGTTTACCAAAGCATTGAAGTAAATATACCCCAAGTTAAGGAAAATAACTGCCCATTGCGATTGGTTGTATTAGGTGAACTTGATGATGTTATCGACCCTGTTAAAAACAAGAAATTTTTCTTTGAAAAACAACGACAAAGTTTAACCCAAAAAGTAGTTTCGTGCAGTTGGCTTGGGCATTCAATTGATTTTCAGACGTTTGAAGAAATGGCTTTTTGGGCAGCCCGTAATTATTCAATCTGGAAATTGTTAAATGCTGAAAATGCTAACTTGCGAAGTCTTTAAGACTTAGTAAGTTTAGTTTGTTTCAAAGTTGTGTGAAATCCACTGAAAAACATCAACTTGCTTAAAGGCTTAATAAGTTTAGTAGTATTAATTAAAAAGCAAGAAACTATAATCAACTAATTTTTTAAATTATGAAATCATACAGAAAAGAACTTTGGTTTGATACAACACAGCGTAGGCAATTAATTAACATAACACCCGATGTATCAAGTTGTATTATTGAAAGTGGTATAAAAGAAGGTTTAGTGTTGGTTAATGCTATGCATATTACAGCGAGTGTTTTTATTAACGATGATGAATCAGGCTTGCACCGCGATTATGAAAAGTGGCTTGAAAAGCTTGCACCGGAAAAACCTCATTCACAGTACGATCATAACGGGTTTGAAGATAATGCTGATGCCCATATGAAACGTCAGATAATGGGACGTGAAGTTGTATGTGCAATAACAAAAGGTGAACTTGATTTTGGTCCATGGGAACAAATTTTCTATGGCGAATTTGATGGCAAACGACGAAAAAGGGTTTTGGTGAAAATTATTGGGGAGTAAAAACTTTTTAGCATTTGGTGAATTTTAGATCGAGAATTTTAGCAGGGGTTTATTTGATTGTAAATCAATAAGTAAATGGACGAATATTTTCACAACAAAGTAGAATTACAAATTGTTACAGCCGATAGTACTAGAAATATTATTAATATTTACCAACCATTTTTTGTTCGCAATGTTCCCGTAATTGTTATTATGCCGGCATTAGGTGTTAAAGCTGAATACTACGGCCCTTTTGCGATGGCATTAAAAAACAAAGGTTATATTGCCATATCTGTCGATTTACGTGGAAACGGGAAAAGTTCGGTTAAATCAGTAAAAAAAAGAAATTTTGGCTATCATGAAATGCTCAGTTTTGACTGGCCAGCAATACTTGAAAAGGTTAATAAGCATTTTCCTGAAAATAAAATATATCTGTTAGGGCACAGTCTTGGCGGACAACTTAATGTGTTGTATGCCAGCCAATATAGTCAATTGATTTCAGGACTGATTTTAGTAGCTTCGTGTTCTGTTCATTACAAAGGTTGGTCATTCCCTCATAATTTGGGTGTTTTGGCTGCTACACAACTTGCCCGTTTGCTTGTTAAGGTTTTAGGTTATTTTCCTGGAAAAAAAATTGGTTTTGCCGGCACCGAAGCAAAAAATGTGATTTTAGATTGGGCATATAATGCTAGGACCGGAAGATATAAAGTACTGAAAAGTGTAATTGATTTTGAAAGGGATATACAAAAAATAAAGCTACCTGTTTTTGCAATTTCATTTCAGGCAGATAAACTTGCACCCCAAAAAGCTGTACAAGGTTTGATTTCAAAAATGAATATTGCTACTGTTAACCACAAACATTATAACGGTACTGATTTAGACCATTTTAATTGGGTAAAGGATAATAATTTTGTTGTATCCGAAATTGTTAAATGGCTTAACAAGAATTTATAAATGTAATTTTACCCCTATATCAATTCTTATTGGAGCTTAAGGGCTTGAGATAAACTCTTCGTAAGCAGCATTATAGTATTTTGAATTTAATAAAAGATACCAGGGATGAAATAGAGAATTTATTAAAACCTGAAAACGAAAAAGAACTGATAGAGGCATTTTATAAAGATCTTGAATTTGGTACAGGTGGCTTACGTGGAATAATGGGGGCCGGTACAAACCGCATGAATATCTACACTATTGGCATGGCTACACAGGGTTATTCCAACTACCTGAAAATGAATTTTTCTGATAAAAACCAAATTAAACTCGCTATTGCGTACGATTGCAGGAACAATAGCCGCTTATATGCAGAAACCTGTGCCAATATTTTTTCGGCCAATGGGTTTTATGTGTATTTGTTCGAGGATTTAAGGCCTACCCCGGAACTTTCATTTGCAATAAGACATTTTGGGTGCCAAGGGGGTGTAGTAATTACTGCATCGCATAACCCAAAAGAATATAACGGGTTTAAAGCTTATTGGGACGATGGTGGCCAACTGATTAGCCCTCACGATGTTAATGTTATTACAGAGGTTAGGAAGATTACAGATATATCACAAATTAATTTCGAGGGCAATAAAAAAAATATTGAGATAATTGGTGAGGAGTTTGATGAAATTTACCTCAATAATATTTCAAAACTTTCATTATCGCCAGATGCAATTGAAAGAAACAAAGATCTAAAGATTGTTTATACACCAATTCATGGTACGGGGGTTAAACTTGTTCCAGAATCGTTAAAAAAGTTTGGATTTAAAAATATTTATAATATTGAGGAACAAGATAAAACCGATGGTAATTTCCCTACCGTAATTTCGCCAAACCCCGAAAATGCAGATGCGTTACAAATGGCATTAGATAAGGCTAAAGAAGTTGATGCTGATATAGTTATGGCAACCGACCCCGATGGTGACCGAGTGGGGATAGCCGTAAAAAATAATACAGGTGAATTTGTATTGTTGAATGGGAATCAAACCGGGGCCGTGCTTATTTATTATCTGGTAAAAAAATGGCAGGAATCAGGTAAGTTAAAAGGTAAAGAGTATATTGTAAAAACTATTGTAACCTCTGAACTACTAGTTGATATAGCCAACAAATTTGATGTAGAATATTACGACGTACTTACCGGCTTTAAATACATTGCCGATATAATGAAACAAAACGAAGGCAAAAAAAGCTTTATTGGGGGTGGAGAAGAAAGTTATGGCTATTTGGCTGGCGAATTTGTACGTGATAAAGATGCTGTTATGTCATGCGCTTTAATTGCTGAAGTTGCGGCTTGGGCAAAAGATAACAATAAAAGTATTTTTGATTTATTAATTGATATATATTTAGAATTTGGGTTTTACAAGGAGCAGTTAATGAATTTGGTTAGGAAAGGTAAAGAAGGTGCCGAAGAAATTGTTTCTATTATGACCAATTTACGTGAAACCCCACCAATAGAAATAAGCGGGTCAAAAGTTGTTTTAGTTAAGGATTATCTGCAAAGTACCAGTAAGGATATGGAAACAGGTGTTGTGGAAAAAATTAATCTGCCATCGTCGAATGTTTTGCAATTCTTTTTGCATGACGGCTCAAAAATATCTGTACGCCCATCGGGTACAGAACCTAAAATTAAGTTTTATGTTAGTGTAAAAGACAGACTTGAAAATAAGGCTGATTACGAAAAAGTAAACAGTAAATTAGAAGGCAGGATTTCGCAGATATTAAATTATTTTGATAAATAATATTGATGGGTCCGGTTAAAAACCTGAAAATTAACCTTTAAGGTCGCTAAGCGATTTTGTTAATCTGTTGATACTCAGTAAAATGTTGTTTATGCTTTATGCAAAATTATCCGCTAAGCGGCTTTTTGGATTAAGCTCATTAATTTAACACACAAATTGTATAAACGAAAGCTAATATTTTTAATTGTTTTTATTTTTGTAGTATCAGGTGCTTCAACAATTAATGCACAATTCTTAAACGATGAGTTTTGTGGGAATTCAGAAGTCTTTAGTTTTGATTACCGAAAAAAACCTTGGAAAGGGGGGAATAAATTTCTTTTTGATTATCTTGGTAAAATAAACTATGACGAAAATGTTGATTCTGTAAGGTTTCTTGTTCCCGTAAAGTTTTGGGTAAACAGAAATAATGATGGAAGTGGTGGGGCATCTGATAAAGAAATTAAGGTTCTGGTTAACGACCTGAACTATTATCAGAAACAAAATAATACTGGTTTTAGGTTTTATATCAGAAATATTAGAAGCATAAATAAAACAAAAAGGTTAAAATTAGGCTATTTTATTGAATCACCTTTGCAAACTTTAGCCCATCATTCAAAAGGCTGCATAAATGTATATGTTGCCGATACAATTAAAAAAAAGTATAAAGGGGCATCGTATTTGGTTTTGGGTACTTATAACATGTTAACTAAGTCTGTAATTTTACAACGGAAAAATTCAAATACGGGCCTAACCCACGAAATTGGGCATTATTTTGGGTTGATGCACCCACACCGCAATTATAAAAAGGGGAGTATAAACTTTCTCTCATAACAGGAGAGTTAAGTATCGGTGCTCGATATAAACTAAAAAAACTTGGGATCTGGCACTGTTTTGATACAGGCGGA
>NBLH01000124.1 GCA_002084525.1 Bacteroidetes bacterium 4572_117
TAAATTTGATCTAATATGCACGAAATTGAAATATTAAAAGATGTTGTCATTATATTTGGACTTGCTAGTTTAATAGTTTTCCTTTTTAATAAATTCAAACTACCATCTGTTATTGGATTTTTGGCAACCGGAATAATTGCAGGGCCTTATGGTTTAGGCCTTATTTCGGATATAGAAATCATTGATATATTAGCAGAAATTGGTGTTATCCTTCTTTTATTTACAATTGGTATTGAATTTTCGATTAAGAAATTGCTAAAAATTAAGAATATTGTTTTTATAGGCGGCGGGCTGCAAGTGGGTTTGACTATTTTAACGGTTTTTGTTATTCTTAGTTTTTTCGAAGTTTCATACAATAAGGCTGTATTTATTGGTTTTTTGGTTGCTTTAAGCAGTACGGCAATAATTTTAAAAGTTCTTCAAGAAAAAGACCAACTAAATACCCATCATGGGAAAATTGCCTTTGGTATATTAATTTTTCAAGATTTGATTATTGTACCCATGATGTTGCTTGTACCTTTTTTATCGGGCCAATCAACTAATATTGTTTCTGAATTAGGGATATTGCTTCTGAAATCGCTAGGTCTTGTTAGTGTTACTTTTATTTTTGCACGATGGGTTGTACCATACATATTACACCAAATAGCTTTAAGCAAAAGCCAGGAACTATTTTTAATAGCCATTATTGTTATTGGTTTTGCCGTTGCAAGTTTCTCGGCATGGTTAAGTTTATCGCTTGCTTTGGGGGCTTTTATGGCAGGTTTGGCAATATCTGAATCGGAATATAGTCACCATGCCTTTGGCAATATCTTGCCTTTTAGGAATATTTTTACCAGTTTCTTTTTTGTTTCAATTGGGATGCTGCTAAACCTAAGCTTTTTTGTGTCAAATATTCTAATAATTGTTATTGCTGTAATATTGCTTATTTTCATTAAATCAATGCTGGTAGGTTTTGTGAGTTTTGTGCTTGGCTACCCGTTTAAAATTGCCTTACGGGCAGGTTTAATTTTAGCCCAAATTGGTGAATTTTCATTTATCTTAGCAAAAATTGGGCAAAGCAATAAACTTATTGATGATTATTATTATCAACTTTTTTTGGCTGTTGCGATATTAAGTATGAGCTTAACTCCTATTTTCATAATGTTTGCAAAACCAATTGTTTCTTTTGTAGGGAAACTTCCTATGCCGAATGTTTTCCGTAAAGGATTAAAAAAACTTCCCGCAGCAAATATTCCACATATTAGCGAACACACCGTACTGGTTGGTAAAAAATCGCAGGTTAACAGCTTAATGAAATCGCTAAACTTAGTCGATATCCCTTATGTTATTATTGATGTTGATGCAGATAGGGTTCGGGCACTACAAAATAAAGGTATTAATGCTGTTTATGGTCATGCACAATACGAATCGGTTTTAGAACATGCCTGCATTAAAGAAGCAAGTAATATGCTTTTATCAGTCGGCGACACAGCTGAAAATGCTAGTATAATTGAAACAGCAAAAAAACTGAATCCAAATATTCATATAATTGTTAGAACAAAATTTATTGAAGACTTAGATCATTTGTATAAGGTTGGTGCTGATTATGTTATACCCATAGAGTTTGAATCAGCATTGGAAATGTTTTCAAAAACATTAAGTAATTATTTGGTCCCTCACGAAGAAATTGAAAAAACTGTAGGCCTTATCCGTTCCAAAGGTTATAAAGCCTTACGTTTCGAATCCGGAGCAATTGCTGAATCAAAAATACATATCCCCGATTTTGAAATTTCAACATTAATTATCCACGAAAACTCTATAGCATTTAATAAAACCATTAAAGAGCTTGATTTGCGCAACAAAACAGGGATTACTATTTTGGCTGTTAAAAAACAAGAAGAAATTTTTACAAACCCTGATGCAAACACTATTTTAGAAAAAGGTGATACCATTTATGCACTTGGTAACCACTACAATACATCGTGTATAAACGAAATATTTAAACATAAGCACTAAGCACTATTTAATGTTACGCACTAGTGCAAATATCTTACAATATGCATGTTGCGTAAAAGTAAATACAATTAATTTTGACTGGGTACTTAGTTGATTTTTATGGTAGAGTTTATAATAAATATCAGTTTACTTTAAAAACACTTTGAATTTGTTAAAAAATCCTTAATATTGTAATTGGGGGACATAAAAATATAAGAAAATGAATAAAACATATAGCTTTTTTTTAATAATCGCAATCGGTTTATTGCCCATGTTGCTTACAGCCCAGGCCAATAAAGTAAACCCTAATGGTTATAATAAGTTTTATTATGGCAACAAACAAATATCCAGCGAGGGTTTAATGCGGAACGGGAAACCTGATGGATACTGGAAAACGTATTACGTTAATGGAAAAATGAAATCAGAAGGGCTTAGGACTAATTTTGAGTTGGACAGTACCTGGGTTTTTTATGATGATAAAGGGAACATAAGCAAAAAAATAAGTTATAAATATGGTAAAAAAAATGGTTATTGTGTTGAGTATAAGTTTGTTGGCGATTCTGTTAAGCTAAATACTGTAGTAGCCAAAGAATTGTATGTGAACGATTTGAGGCAAGGAATTTCAGAGTATTATTACGATGATGGTAAACTGTTTCAGCAAATAAATTTTGTGGATAATCAAAAACAGGGCAAAGGTATTGAATATGATAAAAACGGCCGCATTATTTCATTGTTCAAATTTAGGCACGATATAATGGTTGCAAAAGAAAGGATAAACCGCTATAATAAACAACACGAAAAACAGGGGACATGGAAAGAGTTTTTCCCAAATGGGAAATTAAAACAGGAAAGCTATTACAGGAAAGGCTTTTTACATGGCTATGTAAAAACATACAATAATAAAGGTAAAGTTTTGTTATCGGAACGTTATATCAATGGCGAGTTATACGTAGAAAAACCAAGCGATAAAACAAAAGTCGATTTTCGCAAAGAATACTATAAAAATGGAAAATTAAAAACAAGCGGGGCTTTCAAGGAAAATGTAAAAGTTGGCGTTCACAGAGATTTTTCTAATGATGGCAAGGTTGTTTCTGCAAAAACATATAGTTCATCGGGCTGGGTTATGGCCGATGGTATTGTTGATAAAAAAGGAAAAAGGCAGGGGGAGTGGAAATATTTTTTTAAAAGCGGAAAACTTAAAGTGATAGGCAGTTATAAAAATGGGCGTAGGGTAGGTTTCTGGAAATTTCTTTATGAAAATGGACAAGAGGAACAAAGCGGTACTTATAGCAAAAAAGGGAGGCCAGAAGGTGAATGGAAATGGTATTTTGAAAATGGTAAGCTATTACGAAAAGAAGAACTAACCAAAGGGAAACTTGACGGCAACTATGTGGAATATGATGATAATGAGGCTATTGTGGCAAAGGGCTTGTATGTTGATGGTTTGAAAGAAGGTGAATGGTATTATCATTTGGGAGATATTATTGAAGAGGGGAATTATAAATTTGACAGAAAAGATGGTGAATGGATACATCATTATGAAGATAAAGAGGTGCAATTTATTGGTAGTTACCTTGATGGCGACGAAAATGGTGTACATAAATATTTTTACCAAAACGGAAACATTAAAATGTTAGGTGAATATTCAATGGGTAAAAGGCACAATCAATGGAAATTTTTCGACGAAGAGGGGGTATTAAGGACAACAATCACTTATCGCCTTGGTGAAGAGCAAAAAATTGATGGGAAAAAAATAGAAAAGGAAAAAAACAGAAAATAAGTAAAGTTATTTTCATTCACTTTTTTACTTGTTAATGTTGAATAATAAAGACTAACAGTTTATGTGCCCAAGCCGTTATTGAAACTAACATCACGGGCAGCAGGCTGTAATATTTTTGAGTTTTTGGCAACATTATTTGTTACCCACACATTACCTCCAATTACCGAACCCTCGCCTACGGTTATAGTCCCTAAAATAGTGGCTTGTGCGTATATTACCACATTATCTTCAACTATTGGGTGGCGGGCAACTCCTTTTATGGGGTTTCCATCTTTATCCAACGGAAAACTTTTTGCTCCAAGGGTTACACCTTGGTAAAGTTTAACAAAGTTACCAATAATGCATGTTTCGCCTATAACAATACCGGTTCCATGATCCATGGTAAATGAGTTACCAATTTGTGCACCGGGGTTTATATCAATTCCTGTTTCAGAATGAGCCATTTCTGTAATAATTCGTGGAATTAATGGAACTTTAAGTTGTAAAAGCGTGCTAGCAATTCGGTAGTTCATTGTTGCCTTTAATCCCGGATAACTGTAAATGATTGCACCATAAGAGTTTGCTGCCGGATCTCCATTGTATGTTGATTTAACATCTAAAATAAGGGATTCTCTTATTTCTGGGAGCAGTTTAAAAAATGAAACCGTAATATCACGAGCCATTTTATCATTTAATTCGCAATTAGTTGTTTCATTTTCAATTTGTGCAAAACAAATACCTCTTGCAATTTGTTCAGATAAAAGGTAAAAAGTTCTATCAATACTAACACCAATATAGTATGATAAGTTTTCTGTATTGATTCTTGATTTTCCATAGTATCCCGGAAATATTATACTACGTAAATTACTCATTATCTCGTTTAATGCATCAATTGATGGCATACTTCTACCATGTTTTGGTGCATATACCATTCCGCTTGACGAAAAATCAGATAATGCAACAACTGTTTGCGCCAATGTTTGTGTTATTTCTTCTTTTTGCATTTATTGTTTGTTTAATTATTTTAAACCTGCACTTTTTATTATTGAAACAAACCGGTACTAAGGTATCTTTCGCCTGTATCGGGTATAACCACAACAATTCGTTTTCCTTTGTTCTCAATACGCTTTGCAATTTCCAGGGCTGCAAAAACATTGGCACCTGATGAAACCCCACACAGAATCCCTTCTTCCTTTGCAAGGTTTCTTGCCATTTCAAAGGCATCATCATCGTTTACAGTAATTATTTCGTCAATTAATTCAGGTTCCATAATTCTAGGTATAAAACCGGCTCCAATTCCTTGTATTTTATGTTTTCCGGCTGCTTTGCCCGATAATACTGCAGAATTAACAGGCTCTACCGCAAAAGCTTTTAATTTCGGGTTTTTTTGTTTTAATACCGATGATACACCTGTAAATGTTCCGCCTGTCCCAATTCCGGCTACAAAAATATCAACTTTGCCATCAGTATCTTTCCATATTTCAGTTGCGGTGGTTTTTCGGTGAAATTCAGGATTTGCTTCATTATTAAACTGTTGAGGCATATAACTGTTTGGAATTTGATTTGAAAGCTGTTCAGCTTTTTTTATCGCTCCATTCATTCCAGCATCGGCCGGTGTTAAAACAAGTTCTGCTCCATAAGCACTAATTAATTTCCTGCGTTTAACTGTTGTACTTTCGGGCATTGTTAAAATAATTCTATTACCAAAAATTGCCCCCATCATTGCAAGCCCTATCCCTGTATTTCCGCTTGTAGGCTCAATAATTACAGTATTGGTATTAATTAGGCCTTTTTGTTTGGCACTTTCAAATAAGGCGTAAGCCAAACGGTCTTTTACTGAGCTCCCGGGATTAAAATATTCCAGTTTACAAACAATTTCCGAATATGCATTTTTACCTATTTTATTTAGTCTTACTAGAGGCGTATTTCCAATTAATTGCCCAACGTTTTGTGCTATTAGCATCTTTTTGTTTTTTAAGCGAAAATGACAATTTTGGAATACTTTGCTTTTATCGTATTAACCCGAAATATTCACCGTTTTAATCATAAAAAACACATGAAACATCTACTGTAAAGTAAGGTAATGACTATTATGGAGTTCCGTGATAAATAAAAAACAATTAAATATAGACACATGAAACTTTTTAAGCTATTTATTCAAAAGTATCCAAACACCTAAACTAGGGTCAAGTTCATGTATCCTTTCTATTTCGGTGGCAACAATATCAACATCGTCAAAAGAACCAACCGATACACGGTACAAACCCTTTGTTTTGGGTAATAATTTTGCCGTAAAACCCTTATCGTTAAGTTGGTTTCTTAACCTTTTGGCGTATGACCTCCTTCTAAAGCTACCAGCGATAATTTCTATTTTATGAAACTCTTGAAGTTCTTCAGCTACTGGGGGAATAGATTCGTTTGTTTCTGCATCGATAATAGTATAATTTTCAAGAACTGTTTCTGTTTGGTTTTCTATACTATCAGTCCTGTCAATATCAGCATTTAAGTCAGGGTCTATAGCATTAGATCCTGCATCGTCGCCTGAAATTAAGTTGCTCATGTATTCAGATGTAGCATTAAATTTTTCTTTTACTAAATCAACGTTAAGCGCCCCAAATATAATTATAGCAATAATTGGAATAATAATTAATGCTGTAAGTATTAATTTTTTTGTCTTTTTTTTGCTGTCCTCGGTTGTTGGTTTTGGTTTTTCCACGGTTGTTCTTACTTTTTTGATTGGTTTTGGTTTTTCTGAAATTTTTTTGTCCTGTTTTGAGGTAGTAGTTGTTGTTACACCCTTATCTGGTGTTTTTGGTTTAATATTTATTACTGGCAAACCATACATGTCAGGAAAAGTTCCAGGCAAAATTTTTGTTTCAAAACTACTTTTACCTTCCTTGTCCTGATTAATAATGCCAATCCCATCTAGTTTAACTGATTTTCCGGATTTTAAGTCGTCGTTCCAAGTTTTAACAGTGTTACTAATTATATTTTCTGCCTTTTTTTCATTAATTTCTTCTTTTTGGGCAATGTATTTAGTTAAAGTTCCTCTATCAACCTTTACAGAGTTATCAAATTTAATGGTCATGTGTGGTGGTTGAATTTCACCACTTTTTTCATTAATAACTGCTGATTCCAGCATTTTTACGAAAACACCGAACCCTTTAACAACAACACTATCGTTAAGGATAAGCGTTTCTTTTATGTAATTATCAAGCTTCACTTTTTATGTTTTAGATGGTACATAATGACTGAACTACTTCAAAATCAATGCCAATTTAAAGTAATAAAAACAAAAAGACATGTTTTGTTTACAAACGTATAAAAAATTATTTAAATTTCAATACCAATTACCAAAATATCGTCAGTTTGCTCATTATTTGTTCCTTTCCACTTATCTATTGTTGTCGAAAATACTTGTCTCTGATCAGTCATTGGAGTTGATATTAATTCCATAATAATATCACGGAATTGTTTACCAAGGAATTTTTTATTCTTTTCACCCCCAAATTGGTCAATGTACCCATCTGAAAAAATATAGACCCTATCTCCTGTTTTTAATGGCACAAAATGATCTTTAAAATCATAGTTGTTGTTATTAGATGATTTTTCTCCAATTCCGATCCGGTCGCCCGGAATAATTTCAATTTCTTTTCTTGGCGCAATTGAAAAGTCCTTATGGCAACTTCTTTTTCAAGCTGGGCTTTTGCATGCTTAAGTTTCTGTGTCCTGTATATTCCCAAAATGGGTTTAAAAAATATGGACGAAAAATTGCGGCTAATGATTAAAAAAAAAACTCTGGGAAATAGTTAAAACTGCATTAACCAGTGTACA
>NBLH01000125.1 GCA_002084525.1 Bacteroidetes bacterium 4572_117
GCTATTACCCGAATATTTGAAATATCAATGGGGCCTAGACTTGATAAAGGGTCTCGGTTTAAAATAACTTTTCCAATAATCCTATTATTCTCTAAATAAGGTATATATATGGTTTTGTCTTCATCGATAGTAAAGGGATGGGTTAATTCTTCACGGTTAAAATTACCAACCATATCGCCTATTAACACATATTTTAAATTATAAGCACCATTTACAATATTGGTATATTCAATATTACCATCAGCACCGGTTAACAGTTTTTGCGAAACAAAATCTTTTCTCACTTTACTATCTTCTATTTCATAATTGGGTTCAATAGCTGCCAATACGTTCCGTAAACCCGGCTCGTTTTTTTCTCTTTTTCGGTTACCATTTAAATCTTTAAAAAATATGATGTTTAAATCGTAATACTGAAATCGTGGTTGCTTGCAGTTGAATTCTTTTCTTATACCTGCTTCAAAAAAAACAGAATTATACCTAACTGATGAATTGTTTCGTTGATCGCGTTTAGTATTGGTGTTTACAGAGTTCAGTAACCACAGTGTCCATGAATCAGGTAAAAAGAATTTTGTCAGAGTAGTAAAGGCAAAATATTTGTCTTCAAGAATAATATCATATCTGTAATTTGCCCTTAAATCAATATTTACTTTGTTATTAAAAAAAAATTTATTATAAGACGGCATTATATAAAACCATTTTGTTATATATCCTGAATTAAAATAATAATATTGATTGTATATCCCTTTAGAACCATTTTCATATTGCGCATAAAGACTAAAATCTCTATACTTTGTAAATAAATTAAAACTGTAAGTATTACGGGGCTTATTGTTATTTATGTTTTGCTCTTTGACCGGAACAATCTGCCCTATTTCAATTTTTGGCCTGATATATAATTGCCTGCTTATATCATAAAATCTCAGCCCTATAATAGCTCGTGTTGTCATTGTTTTAAAAAAATCGTTTGAGCCCAATGTAATATAAAGGGTGTTAAACTTTTCAATATTAAAGCCAGGACCAATATTAAATGAAAGTAGCTTATTTAAATTCTTGTTGTAAAGCAAGAGGTAACTGTCAAAAAAAGACTTTTGGGTCGGCTGAGGAACATCATTAATATATTTTATATTAACTATATCATGTTTTGAATATGAAAAGTTAATAAAGTCCTTATTAGTTAAGGAATAAATTGAATTAACGTTTAAATGTGTCCTTCCTCTAGATATGCCAGAATACTCAGGAGAACCGTATTCTATGCGTGCATTTATTTTAAACTTACTATAGTTTGCTGAATAATTTCCTAAAATTGCAAAACCTTGTGTTTCAAAAGATTTGTAAAGTCTATGGCTTGTATTATTAAAATAGGTTTTTAATGACAAATTATGTTTCTTTAAAAACCTTAAATTAGTTCCTGCAAAAAGAACTTTTGAGGAGATACCTTCAAACTCCATAATATTTTCTGAATAACCAAATGAAATATTTGATTTATTAGAAAGAAAAATACTTGCATCACCACCATAAAATTTTTGTTGTGTCTTTTCATTATTAGAAAAATGCCCACCTATTGAAAATTTTTTTAGTTCAAGTTTTGAAATTCCACCAAAACCAAACACGTATTCATTAAAAATATTCTGAACAGTTCCTACCTGCAAGTTTAAATATTTATTTTTTATTCCAATATAGCCCCTATCATTGTAATAATCGCTATAGTCCTCCTCCAAATTATAATTTCTATAAAAGTAATATAAATCAATATTGTTTTTTAGTAGCACACTTCCTTGAACCATAAGTGAGTATCTTGGTTTCCTTGTTGAAAGAATATCACTTGCAGCAAGTTCAACAATGGCACATTTATTTTCCTGTGGGATAGTATGAAAATAAGAACTATTTATTTTATTAAACCATAAGCTTTTCTTATACAAAGTGTCTTGGGTTAGAGTATTAAGATCTAATTTAAAAAAATCTTTTGTTGTATTATCATTTGCCAAGTTTACTTTTATTTCAACAGTAGTATCGGCGTGAGCTGAAATACTATATTCGTAAGCATAAAGTTCATCTAATTTTTTTCCATCAACAGTAAGGTGTTCATTTTTATTAAAATTCAACTGTATAATTTCATTAACATTACCACTATTCTTTATTTTATATCGAAACTTAGCTGTTCTTGTTTTATTATCAAAATATATAATCCTGTTTGGTAAATTAATTTTAAGGTCAGAAATACGTGGTATATTTACAAAACAATACTCAGAAAGAACAGATAAATTATTTTTATCAAACAAAACCGCAACAATTGCATAAGCAACTTCGCCCAACACATTTTTAGATGCAATAATTCTTATAGGTAGTTTTAAAGAATCACCTGCATCAAGATTTATATTTATTTCACTATCACCAATAATTTTCCAGTCACGCGGCTGATTTAATTTTATTTTGCCTGTAAATTTAAAATTTGAATTATTTTTTACCTTTAGAATATTAAAAAAACTTTTATTTGCAACAACCTCAATTTTAGGGTATAAGAATTCTATATCTACCTTGCGGTTAACATTATTCTCACTCCTTACCTGAGCTGATGCCGTATAGCCCAAACAGAGTAAAACAAATATTATAAATAAGTTTTTTATAATGTTTTGCTTTGTTAAATTTTCGTCATTGTAATTAATATATGACAAAATAGTTTTTAATTTGAATGAACTACCCCGCTGCAAGCAGACAGGGTATCCATATATACTCTTTATTTTACTTTACACCCCTAAGGGCTGAAGAATTAACCAAAAAGATTAAATACAACAATTACAAATACAACTCATAATCAATTAATTATGTAGGCAAATAGCTCTAGTTTATGCCTTCTTGGGATTTGTATAAAGTTTAGCTTTTAAGGGTAAAAGCCGCTAAAGCAAGTAATTTGAAACTACCTTAGCAGTTGATACCGTTAAAGGTTATCCAAGAATATTAGATTAAAGCCTGATAAAATAATACTACTAAGGTTATTAACATAACAAAAAACAAATTTTAAAAATTTAGTATTTATAAAACCTTAGGTAAATTTCTAATTATTTTTTATCACACCTTTACTACATTGATAACTCATATATGTTACTAGATTAGTAATAAGTTTATGAATTAATCAAAATCCGTCTTCAGGTAACAGCGATAAAAGGACATTAATTGTATATCTTCCACTGGTTGTTGTCGCAGGAATATCATTGTTAGTTCCACATTCCCAAGCGATATTAAAAGTAGCAGTACTGGTAACTGCACCAGCATTAACAATAGTATAGTTACTCGGCCAACCATTTGACAAATCTCCAGTGAAAGCTGTTCCAGCTCCTGTTCCAGCAACTGTTGGTGTAAATTCAACGACATTTAGTGGTATAGTTGTAGCAGCTACTTCTCCAACAAAGGTAGCAGCATCAACACTTAGATCCAACTGCCACGCTTGAGAAGCCACAACTGATCCTTCTGTTTCATATGCAGTACTAGGACCTAGTCCGTTTGTTATATCACTAGCTGTTTTAAAAACAAACTCCATATTACCACCTTTGGTAATGGTTAGCCGCATTATATTTTGAATAGTTATCCCCATAGGAATAACTGCCATATCACTAACGGGTTGTGCAAAACTTACTTGTGTTGCAAAAATTATGGATATAAATCCAAGAAGTACTTTTTTCATAATTTTTGTGTTTTAAATGAATACTCAATTTTAATTATATTGCTTTTTTATAACTAGTTTAACTTTTTAATCGATAAAAATTATCATAAAGTCATTCTTTTCTTAATGTAAATACCAAATCTACAAAATAATACCCTGACGCTTCACCCAGAAGGGTGTTTGCGGCTGGGGGGGCACCATTCCGTCCTACCCTGTATGAAACCTGTACCTCTGTATTTGGACCAACTGTTGCCCCAACAGTTGTTCCGGTAGGGTTCGTACCATTACCAATAATTTGTGTGTCGGTACCAGTAATTGTATATGGAGTGGTCACAGTTAAACCAACATCGTTTGTATATGTAACCAATAGTTCAACTTTATCAAGTGTCATTGGGCTTACACTACCATCGCCAACAATGTTACCAGTATTAGCCCTAACCATTAATTCCCAATGAGAACTACCATCCAATCCCCCTCCTGCAATTGTATCAAAATATAATATCCTAAATCTAGTCCAATTTGTATATCCGGCTTCCATACCCTCATACAACTTTGTATAAGAATTAAAAGGGAAAAATACCGAACTGCCTGTTAATGTTGTTATTTTTGAATGAATTCCATTTTGCCCATAAACATTGCTAAAATTTAATAGTATTATAACAATAATAATATATTTCTTCATACAAGAAATTTGATTTACCAAAACAAAATTTAAACACCACTATATAAGACTCAATAATTACATAAATAGTTGTTTAAAAAACAAACAAATTTAAGCATTTATTTTCAATTTTTACCAAAACATAAATTTTAGTGATAAAGTGACTGTTTGACCTGACCAATATACAGATTAAAACAATGTATAGCCTCCTATCGCTTTTAATTTATAATTCTTAAACCTTCATCCCTTCAAGCACTTCAACTTTCTTCTGCCCATTTGAAAAATCTAACCTAAATCCAATAATAAGTATATCGTCTGTTTGTTCATAATCACGCATCCATTCTTTCATTACCAAATCAAGGATATTCTTTTGTTCATCCATTGGCATATGATATATTTCATATAACAAATCCCTGAAATTTTTTGTCATAAATTTCCTACCCATCGGACCACCAAATTGATCGTGGAAGCCATCGGTAAAAATATAACAGGTTGTAGGTTTATCAATATTAATTATATGTTTGGTATAATCATGATGCTCTACCTGAACTCCCCCAACAGGAAATTTATTCCCCCTAACCCTGTATAATTTATTATCTTGGATATAAATTAATGGATTTTGCGCCCCTGTATATTCTAGGGTTTTACTCTCTGGATCTATTACGCAAAGTGCCATATCCATACCATCGCGGTTTTCGGTATCATTTTGGTTTAACGAAACCCTGATACCTTTATGTAGCAAACCTAATATCTTATCCGATTCGGTAATACCGCTTCCTACAATATCATTCAAAAGGTTAAACCCCAACATCGACATAAATGCACCCGGAACACCGTGCCCTGTACAATCTACCGCCGATACTATAAATTTCCTGCTTTCAGCAAGTTTATTTTTATCGCCTTTGTCCTCAATAGGGTTTGCAGGGTTTTTAACACCGTTTATCTCAGGCTTGGTATCCTTAAACCAGTAAAAATCACCACTTACTATATCGCGCGGTTTAAAATAAATAAACGATTCAGAAAACAAAGTCTGCATAAGTTCCTGTTTTGGCATCATCGCATCTTGTATACGCTGTGCATAGTTTATGCTTTGCATAATGTTTTGGTTCTGGAATTTTATATGCCCCATGGCATCTTCCAGTTCGTCGTTTTTGCTTTTTACCTGGTCCCTTTTTATCTCTATTTCAAGCTTTTGTTGCTCTAGTTGTTTATTTGCTTTCCTTTTTTGGATTATTGAAAAAACTGCAACAACAATAATTATTATTAACAGAATTAGGCCGATAGCCCCACTAACAATAATCAAATATTGCTTTGCCGCTTCGGCATTTTTTTGTTTTATAGTTAAATCTTTTAACTTTTTATCTTGCTGTAATACTTTATTTTTTAGTTCAATTTTTTGTTTTTCTTTTTCAATTTCTTCTTTCTGTTTTTCAATTTTAACCAACGAGTCTTCTGTCAAAGAAATGGCAAATAATAAAGAATCTTGTTCCCGTTTATTGATTAATTCCGAAAGCTCGTATTGCAAGGCCCTTATCTTTTGTTCTTCAATTAAATTCTGCGATTTTTCTTTTTCGGCTGAAATAATTTTTTCTGCTTGGTTTTCGCGCTTTATAGTTTTCTCATCTTTAACATGTTTATCATAAATTAAAAAATTACTATAATACTGATTCGATTTCTTACTATTCCCATAAGCCTTATATAACTGTGAAAGAAGACGATAGCATGTTCGTAACAACAATACATCATTTAGTAGGTTTGCAATTTTTAATGCCTCTTCAAGATTTTCTTGGGCTTTTGCATAATTCTCAATATAAATATCAATAGTGGCAACTTCCATTAAACTTGCCGAAATATCGTTTCTATTGTTTAACCTTCTACTAATTTCCAGGCCTTTGCTGTAATATTTTTTTGCGTTTTTTAATTGGCCCATTTCTGCATACACAAAAGCAATATTGCTGTATATTTTTTTCTTGTTGCTATAGCTGCCAATTTGGTCATAATATTCCGCTGACTGGCTATACAAATCAATTGCCTTAAGGCGTTCGCCAACACTTAAATAAACCGAAGCGCTTTTATATAAATAAAACCCAACCATTCTGTATTTTTTCTGCTTTTTATAATCATTTATTAATGATGTATATTGTTTTAACTGATTTTTTTTCTCAGTTGAAAGTTGGGCTGTAAGCTCAATTTCATTAAAGAAAAAAATAAGCATAATAATACTTAATGTAGATTTTTGTAATATTTTAAGGATAAATGTCACCCGTTTTTAACAATATTATTAGTTTCCAAACACACAAAATAATGAAATTTTTATAAATTTAAGAAATTTATTTAACCCTTAGTTTTAATCGTTCATTATTCTCTTATTATTTCAAAAACTAAACCACAAATTTAATAGCACGAATAAATTAAAAAAAAACTAAATATCAAGCTGTATCAAAAATGTACTACCTTGTCCCAACTTGCTCTTTAAACTAATTTCGCCACCCATACGCTTAACTAACTCTTTGCATAATATCAAACCAAACCCACTTCCCTTTTCACCCTCAGTCCCTTTGGTCGATTTATATTTCCCGATAACAAATAAATCCTTAATCTTATTTTCATCTATTCCTATTCCATCATCTGTAACCGCTATAACAATATTCGTTTTATGCAAACTTGCTTCAACCGTTATCTTTCCATTAGTTTCCGTAAATTTTATCGCATTTTCAATAAGGTTATCTAAAATGCTCTTAAGCAAAATTTTATCTGCATAAACCTCTATCTTGTCATCAATTAATAACTCAAATTCAATACTTTTCCTTAAAAATTGCTCATTAAAACGCTCGAACACCTTATTATAAAAGCTTTTTAAGTAAAATTTCTCTTTGAAAACCGGCAATTTCCCACTTTGTGATTGTGCCCAATGCAAAATATTATTGAATAATTCATGGTTGTTTTTAGAATGGCTATATAAAATGCGCATCGCCTCCGAAATATCCTTGCTTTGCATGCTATCGATATTTTCAATTGAAGTTTCAATAATTGATGCCATTGCGGAAAATGAATTTTTTCCTTATTGATGAATTGATAAATCAAATCAGGAATTTGCATAAAAAAAATGCCCAGCAATAAAAAATAACCCGATTTGTATATTTGCCCCATCGGGTCAGATGATATTACTTTTTTTATTAAATCAACGCTAATATCATCGAATCTCAAATAATAATTAAAATTGAAAGCCAACAAAGTCAAAAAAGTTGCATAAATTATAAGCTTTTTATCGTAACGTAAAACCGCCAAAAACATTAATACAGGATAAATAAAAATTGAGGCTGTGGTTGAAACAGCAATTGGCGAAAAAAAAACCGAATTGATATATATGTGCACCGTTAAAGATAAAATATCTACGCTTACAGAGAAATACCTTAAGAAATAAAAGTTTTTACCCGACTTTATCAAATAATAAAGATATACATTATATGCAAGAAAAACCCCTGCCGGGATAGCAGCATAAAGTGCCTCTGTAACATTACCTTTTAAGCTGGTAATCAAAATAAAAGCAAAAATAACTACAATTAGTATCCACCTAAATTTTAAAGCTATTTTTTCACCTTTTATAGCAGCCTGCTTAAACAGAAAATTTTCTATGTTCATTATTTACCGAATTAAATCCTTCCTTTAAATCTAATAAGTTTGTCTATAAAAGTCATGTTTTTTAAATTTCAACAAAATTTAGATAAGTTGATACATAACTTGCAAAGTCTTTAAGACTTGGTAAGTTTTAAAAAGACTTGACTTTATAGTCAGACTCTAATTTGAACTGGTTCGCCCCAAAGAACCAATTATTTGATATAACGAAAATACAAACAAATTTTAAAGAAAAGAAAAAATAGTTCTATTTCAATATTAATTAAGGTATCAATTATTTACCAAATCAACTTTTACTTTGAAGCTTAAATCTCATATTTATAATTTGCGAAATTAATGAGTCCAGTCTAAAAAGACTTAATACAAGATTTTCAGCAACTTATTACCCCAATCCTAAAGTGTGAAGTCGCTGAAAATCAGGAAGCCCTTTAGGGTTAGGGGTAAATCCTGATATTCAAGTTGTGCTTTTTCACCCTTTTTATACTAAACTCATTAATGCATTTATCAAAACTAGGCCTTTGCATTTTATTCAAAAAAATAAGAAAATTATGCAAATATTACTACAATTATGGTAATTTTTACTAATTTTATATATTCAAATAAACAAATAATCATATTTATAACCTTACAATTTAATATAATGATAAATTTTATGAGAAATTTTTTTTTAGCAAGCCTACTATTATTTGCATTTAATTTAAATGCACAAAACACAGACCAGGTAAAAAAACGTGGTCCGGCTGACGACTATTCGCGAAGCTCGATATCATATCTTTTACTCGATTTTGCAAGTGAAAAATACGCCAGTCAAATCAAACAAGGTATTTATAATAGTGTAGTACCATCAAAATTCGACAACAATAATTTAAAACAAAAAACACTAAGGGCACCATATTACCATACAAAAACACCAAGCCTCCGCAAAAACACGGAATCAGTACGAAAGGCTTTATCTGCCGATTTATATGCAAATAAAATAGTGAAATTCTGGTGGAAAATAAAAGATGATGGAAGCTATTCAACTGACTTGATAAAAAAAAGAGGCTTTTACAATGCCACCGATATCGATGTTAATGAAGCTGATGCAGGAAAAAGGGGGCGTGCCGCACTTGCCGATGCTGGTGAAAAATTAATTGCTAACAGTTATGTCTTGGTTTTAGATTATAATAATGTCCAAACCATGAAAGATATTTATGACAAGAAGGATGAAAGGGCACGAAAAGCTGCAAAAAAAGCAAAAACCGAATTTGTTCCTGTTGAACGAAAATACAATGGATATAAAGGGAAATTGACAGCCTATTTATTTAAAGTTAATTATTCGGATACTGTGCAAGGATACTTGATGGATGCTTTCACTGATGATAATAAGTTTGATTTAAATAAAGTTGATAAAATTTTTAACGAAGTTTACTCACCTTTCAAATTTGAAAGGTCAGAATCGGTGCAAGTTAGTGGCACACAAGCAAACCCCGGTGAATACCTTGCACCACTCGTACAAAAATCTAAACCTCAGTTAATGATTAAGCTGGTTAACGATGGGATAAGTAAAACTATTAGCAAGCTAGAAAAAAGCTTGGAAGCATTTCGGGTAAAAACCCCATTGGTAAGCACAAGGCCCATTACCGCTAAAATTGGTGTAAAAGAAGGTTTAACACATGAAAGAAGATACTTCGTTTGGGAATATGTTGAGCGGGG